>JALVVQ010000298.1 GCA_027023325.1 Campylobacteraceae bacterium
GGAAAAAGGGGTCAAAGCCGTCGCCTATGAGACCATCACGGATGACAGCGGGCACCTGCCCTGCCTCGTACCCATGAGTGAAATCGCTGGGAGACTTGCCACGCAGGAGGGCGCCAAGTACCTAGAGAAGCCTTTTGGTGGCAGAGGGGTGCTACTCGGTGGTGTGCCAGGTGTACAGCGCGGCAATGTCACCATCATAGGTGGTGGTATCGTTGGACTCAATGCCTGCAAGATCGCCGTAGGTATGGGTGCCAATGTCACGATCCTCGATATCTCCGCACAGCGTCTGGCGTATCTGGATGATATCTTCGGATCACGAATCACCACCCTCTACTCTACCCGAAGCAATATTCTCAAGAGTATCAAAGAAACCGATCTTCTAGTCGGTGCAGTGCTGATTCCCGGTGCCGTAGCCCCCAAGCTGATCTCCCAAGAGGATCTCAAACTCATGAAAAAAGGCTCTGTCATCGTCGATGTCGCTATCGATCAGGGAGGCTGCTTCGAGACCAGCCATGCCACCTACCATGACAACCCCACCTATGTGGTAGAAGATATCGTCCACTACTGTGTCGCCAACATGCCAGGTGCCGTCTCGCTCACCTCCACTATGGCACTGACCTCCAATACCCTCAAATATGGTCTGGAGATCGCCAACAAGGGAGTGGAAACTGCCTGCAAAGAAAACCAAAACATCATGAATGGACTCAATATCTATGATGGCAAATGTACCAACGATGCCGTTGCAAAAAGTCTGGGATTGAAGTATTGGGAACCTAAGTTTTAGACTAGTCGGGATAAGGGCATCCCGACCTATCGCTCAGGCGCATATTTTTATTTTTAGCGGACATTTTCGGTGTCCTCTTGTTGTTGATAATATTGGCTGAAGGTGATATAATATTTCTAGGGGGAGTAGTTGTCCTACAGACAAAGATATGAAAACGATAAAAAGGGATTTTATGACAAAAGCAGACTTAGGGTTAAAGTTAAAAGAAATGTATGACAATGCCTTAGATGGCGAAAAAGTTGCAATGATCCATTTGTTTGGAATAAAGTATGAGTTCCCATCGGGGACGATGGGAACTAGAGAAACACTTAGTAAGAAGCAAGACGATAATCAAAACCACCATGTTCCTGCTGCTGTGGTACTATGGACTCCATAAAATAACAAAGACAGTCTTGGCGGATCACCCGTTCATCCAGTGTGATCATGGATGGCATGATGGGCTTTTTGAGCGTGATCTTGTTGTCCTCGACCACAAAGTACCGCTCAAAGTGGTCTATACCCTCGTCATCAAAGGCATGAAATCTCGCCTCTGATTCTTCTGCTATATAGGCAAACACAGTACCGGCAGGCAGCTCACTGAAATTATCCTTCTCTAGCTCCGGCAAAAGCCGTATCTCCACACCCTCTCGATCAAATCCGAAACTGTAGGCATCAGGGATCGTCACGCGTGCTGTCGTGTGGTAGACGGTACTTTCCTGATGAATGGCATGCTGAGGAAATGCTGACAGATGCAACATCGAATCCACAAACTCCGCCGCATGGGCAAATCCCTGCTCCAGATTTGGCTTGCCACACTCCACCGTGACAGCAGGACAGTAGGCAGACATCGCCATCGACTGGACACCTTTTGGCGTCTCGAAGTAGACCACAGTACGAGCAAAGAGTGACGCCAGATAGAGCGAATCTGCATCCAGTGCATTGACACAGCCATAGTAGGGATTTTTCCCGGTATTGTTGTGAATATCTATGCTGGCAAAAGGCTTGTGCGCTGCTACCTTGGCGACCACCTTGGCGACCATTTTCCCCTCGGCAGTCTCCGTCTCGGTACCCTGAGGCCAGATACGGTTGTAGTCAGGCTGCCCATCGAGACGGCGCATACCCACTCTGGCAGCGGAGACATTGCCGAAAAATACGATCAACGAGCGAGGCAAAGGATGGGTCTGATACTTCTGGAGGATACGCTGGATAGCAAACAGTCCCGTGTCCTCATTGCCATGCAGTAGCACCGTCACAAAGAGTGGCGCTTCATGGTGCCCCTCTAGATAGAGTAGTGTGGGGTTAGGGAATATTTTATATAGCTCTTTGGCATCTTTGATCTCCAACAATGCTGCCGGCACCTCATGTATCTCGTCTAGTTGAATCATGCTATCCCCCAGTTCCCATAAGGATAGTATAGCACTCTAGGCTTTGATACAAGAAAGATATCCTATATGAACCGCCAGTACTAATGTGTCACCACTGGATAGTGTAAAATAAAGTTTTCAAGTAGTCTTATATGCTTCTCAAATGCATTGCAAACATCCATATAGTTTACCTCCTTTTTCTCCCGTGCATCTTCCTCCATTTGTTTGCTTAGATTGGTTATATTTATATAGTTAAGAGACCCCGAAGTACTTTTCATATCGTGGGCAACTCTGCATATGGAGTCATAATCATTATTTTTTATAGCTTTTTTAAGAGACTCGAGCAATATCAGGGAACTCTTATGATAGCTAACAAGTAGTTTTTTAATCATTTTTTCTGAAAAAGTCGTTTTTTCTTCTGTTAAAGCAAGTGCCCTGAAGAGATACAAATTTTCATCCACTGGCTTTGCATAGAGCTTAAGTATTGTCCCCAAGTTTTTAATATCTATAGGTTTGGGGAGATAGTTGTCCATACCAAGTTTCAAGAATCTTTCTTTATCTCCAGACATAGTGTTTGCTGTAAGCACTATGATTTTCCCACACCTTTCTTTATGTTTTTTTCTAAGCATTTTCATAGCAGTCAACCCATTCATTTTAGGCATATTCTCATCCATGAGTATAAAGCTATGTAGAGCTGGATCATACTTTTCCACAGCTTCTTCTCCATTTCCGACCAAGTCACAGGTAATACCATACTCCTTAAGCAGCAACTCAATTAACAGTTGGTTTGATATGTTATCTTCTGCTACCAAGACACGATCAGAAAAAAGCTCTATTATGATATTGCCTTCTTGTCTAGCGATAACACCATTTTGAGAACCAGAGACCTGAACCTTTTTTAGGGGAAGAGAAACAGTAAATATGCTTCCTATCCCCTCTTCGGATTCCAAAGATATATCTCCTTTCATCATCTCTACAAGACTTTGCGTTATACTTAAACCCAAACCTGTACCACCATACTTTCTTGTAGTAGAGCCGTCAGCTTGCTTAAAGGGTAGGAAGATTTTATCTTGAACCTCTTTTTTCATGCCAACGCCATTGTCTTTCACGCTAAAGACTAAGCTTTCCTCTTTGTACTCCGCTGTAAAAATCACTTTTCCCTCTTTGGGTGTAAATTTGATAGCATTGGAAACAATATTTAAAATAACTTGACTAATTCTTATCCAGTCACCCCAGAATACACTTTTGAGATTTGTATTGATATCTATCTCCATAGATATATTTTTTATGGAAGTTAAGCCTTTAAAGGTATCAGAGTATTGACTGATTTCTTCATAAGCATTAAACTCATGAGGCTCAATGGTAAATTTTGAATCTTTAATTTTTGAGAGATCCAAAATGTCATTGATTAGTTTTAGTAAAACTCTGGCGCTACTTCCCACCCTCTCAATATATTTTAGATTATCATTCCCCTTGAGCTTTTTCTTTAAAATATCACTAAAGCCGATAATAGAGTTAAGGGGTGTTCTGAGTTCATGACTCATATTTGCCATAAACTCCTCTTTGCTCTTTTCAGAAGTTATATCATGCCTTAAGGATGTGTATCCAGTAATCCTATGGTGCCTATAGTCAAACTCGGGAATGATAGAAGCTTTTACCCAATAATGTCCACCATCTTTCTTTTTGTTCTTCACTTCACCTGTCCATACCTTACCCTCCTTAATGGTTTTCCACAACTCTTCAAAAAGCTCTTTTGATATATCTGGGTGCCTCACTATGCTATGAGGACGACCAATGAGTTCATTTTTTGTATAGCCAGATATTTCGACAAAGGCTTGACTCACTGAAGTAATGATACCTTTTGTATCCGTAGTGGAAGATATGACATATTCATCTGTTAACTTTTGAAGTTTTTTCTCATTTTTCAGAAGCCTGAGAATAAAAACAACAATAAGCAAAAAGATAAGCACACTAATGATATTTAAGAGGATATTCAATCCAAGATTGTATTTAAGTATAGAAAGTTTACGGTTAATATTCTCTGTAACCTCTGTAGAGACATGGTCTTCAAAATGGGCAAGATTATTTATCTTTTCGGTAAGTGTCGAGAACCAGTCTCTGGCATCAATAGTATTGATTTTTGTTTGATTGAAACCTAAAATGATATTTTCCATATTATTGATTTTGATCTGAAATTTTTCTTTTAATATAGATTCGTGATGTTGCCTGTATTGCGAAGGAGAGTATTTTAGGATTTGCGTGATATATTGTTTTTGTCTAACCATGAGAGAATAAAATTCAAGAATTTTATCTCGATCAAGTTTCTTAGAGGAGAAGATTTCTGTCCCTACTGCTCTTTGAATCCCAACCAATTCTTTAGAGAAGAGAAAGTTGCTATAAGCACTCAACTCTCTTGTAATTTCCGGATAGGTAGAGCTTTGAGCCATCCGGACAATAGCGCTCAAAAGCTGATTATTTAGACCTGAATAGTATGCAAGTATCTCTTTACTTTTAAGCATATGTCGGTCTATTTTTTCTCTGGTACCTTTGATCTCCAGAGGATGCACTATTTGTATACTCTCATCACTTTTCATGGCAACCAACATATGGTCTGTCTCTTTTCTTTGTTTCTCCAAATCCTGTCTAAACTTTTTGTTTTTGCTGACAAGATAAGCAATACTAAGCCCTCTTTCTATCTGTATTTCATGTACTATGCGAGACAGTTTGGTGGCAATATATACATTCTCTCTCATGTGGGTCAGAGAGCTATACTCTTTGTAATCATTTTGAATAAGGTTAAATATGAGAATTGAAAATATAACTGCCAAAGTGACAATAGGATAGAATATATTTAGTTTTGTTTTCGATTTATTAAATTTCATATTTCCTATCACCTTGAAATTATTTTACTATACAAAGCATTTTTGTGGCCTTACCCTGTCAATGGTCTCCACAATATCGTGAGTACTTTCATTGTCACTATATTGCTCTTTTATCTCTAAAAATTGATCCATATGATCTAAAAACAGCTGCACTAGACGAGGGTCAAAATGTCTACCAGAGTTCTCTCTAATGATATGCTGAACTCTATCTAGAGACATTGGCTCTTTATAGCGCCTCCTGGAACTTAGTGCATCAAAAACATCTGCTATAGAAACTATACGAGCATAAAGATGTATCTCTCCTTCTTTTTTAGCATTTGGATAACCTGTACCATTCCATTTTTCATGATGCTCCAAAGCTATTATGCGCCCTGCTTTTAAAACGGGGTATACATCAGATCCCTCTAGCATTTTTGCACCAAGAGATGTATGTTGTTTCATGATTTCAAACTCATGTCTTTCAAGAGGCCCTGACTTCAAGAGAATCTTATCTGGAATACCCACCTTACCAATATCATGCAGAGGAGCAGCATATAAAATCAGTTCGCACTCCTCCTCGTCAAGTCCATAAAGTCGTGCCAAAAGTTTCGAGTAGTGACTCATCCTCCTGATATGTCCACCCGTCTCTAAGTCTCTAAACTCACAAGCCAGACCAAGACGAACAGAGATCTCATACTCCGTTTTTTTAGCGGTAATCAAAGCCTCTTGTAGCTCTATTGTTCTTTTTTGAACCTCTAATTCCAAAATTTCTTTCTGGTTTCTTATCTCTTTATGGTAAAGATTTAGTTTTGCATAACTAAGGGTTCTTGCACAAAGAATGGCAACATCATAGGGCTTAGCAATAAAATCACTTGCACCTAAACTTAATGCCTCATGCTCTTTTTCCGGATTAGCTGTTACCATCAAAACTGGCAGTTGTTCATATTCCTTCATTGTTCTGATTTTTTTTAAAACTTCCAAGCCGTCCATTTCAGGCATACATATATCAAGCAAAACAACATCAAATAATCCCTTTTTCATGAAAGAGAGTGCTTCTGTACCATTTATTGCATTGGTTATTTGAACATTTTCATACTCATCAAAGGCAACCTCAATAAGGTCTAGATTAAATGGCTCATCATCAACAGCTAAAATAGAAATTTGTTCCACACAAAAAACTCCATTAAAAAATATTTATAGATTGTAGCATATTTTTGAAAGAAAGCCTACAGGTACTCCTCCACCACCCACTCCGCAAACGGTATCGAGGAGGTAAAGGCAGGGCTCACTGCATTGAGGATATGGACACTCTCCTCATCTCCCTCTACGACAAAATCCTGTACCAGCTCCAGTGTCCTAGTATCAAGAAGTTGTGCGCGGATGCCAGGGGTACTCCAATGGTCGTAGGCGCTGTGATCCATCTCTTTGGTGAGTTTTTTGGCCAGAGTGACCAGATGCCCCTTGGCGTACTTTTTGACCTCTGAGATCGCCAAGGAGCGAAAGCCAAAGGCATTGGTGAGGAAAAGCTTGGCTTCATAGTAGAGGATCTGTACCATCTCATCGAGATCAAAGTTGGAAAAGCCCTTATAGTTCTCTCTCCAAAAAGCAGGGATCGCTGTAGGTCCGATCTTGGCAGCATCCTCTACGGTCAGGGTATAATGCACACCCAGAAAAGGGTTTGCTAGG
>JALVVQ010000299.1 GCA_027023325.1 Campylobacteraceae bacterium
GTTTCACATATTCATACAGATTGGTGCCTTCTTGTAGCTTTTGCGTCGTAGCGATAGCATAGGCAGTCATCCCGGTCTTTTTTGTGAGTTCTTGGCTCATCTTTTCCAAAACAAGCGATGCTTTTGGTGTGATCAAGTAATCATTGACAAGAAAGTGTGCAGAAACAGAAAGTGAGAGTAACCAAGCAAGCAAGGTTACCCTTGCTAATGCTTGTGTCATTTTTTACCCTATATAGAGGTGATTAGGAGTCAGTACTGCCCAGAGTGTAATCGCAGCCATGGCAACCAATAGTAATGATAAAATTTTATCCATTTTATACTCCTTATTTTGCAGGCTTAAATGCAAAATCTGCATTTGCCTTACTTGTCGTCTTGACATTATCCAATGTACCAACAATCGGTGCTGGATCATAGAAGTTTGTCGCCTGTGCCTGCTGTGTCTGGATCGCCAATGTTACCAAGACAGCCAAAATGCTCAAAAGAAGCACTGTAGCAATCAGCATTCCCGTAATACCACTGAGGGTAAAGAGCCCTCGTCTTGTATTTTCTGCCATACTTGTCTCCTTATCGCTTCAACGATGAGATATAAGTCTCAAGCGCTTTATTTTGTACTGGGGTAAATCTGGTCTTAAATGATGGCATAACACCAATCTTACCATGTTTTCCGCCTGCCAAAACATTAGGTACATCGTAGCCTGCTATCTTAGGGCCGACACTAGGTACACCTTCGCCTTTGGCACCATGGCATCCTGCACAGACACCGAACTCTGCCGGAGCCGTTCCTTTGCATCCGCTGGCTACAAACGCTGCTGCTTTTTCAGCTGCTGCGCCACTTGCCATACCTGGAGGCATGCCGCCTGGGAATGCTGCGATTGCATTTTGTCCATTGGCGATAATACCAAGTACCTGTTTTTTGGTGTGGCCAGCTGTCAGATCTTCTGCTTTGCCAGAGAGCCCATCACCGGTAATACCGTGACACGGTGCACACTGCACCAAGAAAATAGACTCACCCATATCTCTGAGAGTATCAGCATCTGCATTTTTATGCACTGCTTCAAACTTTGTATTGTAGGCTTTTACCTCATCATTCCACTGCCCGATCTGGCTAAATGCATTGACCGAGTAAGGAGAGAGGAGAAAATACCAAATTCCCCAGATCATCGTACCTAGAAATGACCAAGCCCAACCGCTGGGAAGCTCGTTTTTATACTCACCGATACCATCCCAGTTTTCATCTGCGAGCTCACCAGAGGCAGTATCGTTCTGCATCTGCGCCAAATACTTGGCAGACACACCGAAGGACAATCCTGCGATCGCCAGCGCCCCGATCATGGTAATCCAGTTAATCGGATCACTCAAATCAATATGCATCTGCTGTACGACAATCACTGTTCCTATCATCAATACTACAGCAAATACAAGACCTTTTACAATGAAAGAATTCATTCACTTCTCCTTTTTTTCATGCTTGGTTCTGGATTCATTTTCAACGAGAGGCTTGCTGTCGATATTGTCATCGAGGGCAAGCTTTCCGTATTTCTCATAATCCTTTTCACCACTTTTTTCACTTTTATACAGATACATAATATAGCTATACAATACAGCCACGGCAATAACAGTCCCGATCAGGTACAAGTATGCCTGTATCTCAGCTATATTCATATCCTATCCCTCTACTTCAGTCGATTCAAATACGCAATCAAAGCAACAATCTCAGGAATCTTTCCTGCATCTACCATGGCTTTGATGTCTGCTTTCTTCATCCCTGCTGCAATCTTTTTTGCTTCAGGCAGAATAGTCGCATCAAAATGCTTTTTGAAGGCATCTTTGCCCGCTGCTATCTCAGGACCGTAAGGCGTCTTGAAGATATTTTTCACAGTGACCGCTTCAGCATAGGCTGTCTCTATGTCGGCAACATTACTAAACTGATGCTTGTATGCCGGCATAATAGAATCAGGCACGACTGATTTGGGATTCCACATATGGTTCTCATGCCAGTCTGTGGTTCTGTAGTTTCCTACACGGTGAAGATCTGGACCGGTTCTTTTGGATCCCCAAAGGAATGGTCTGTCATAAGCATACTCACCAGAGAGTGAATACTGACCATATCTGTCTGTCTCAGCCTTGAAAGGTCTGATCAACTGTGAATGACAAGAGAGACAGTTGTCTTTTTTGTAAACCTCTTTACCGGCCAATTGTAGTACTGTGTATGGCTTCAAACCCTTGATGGGCTGAGCAGACTCTGCAAAGTTGGGCAGAATCGTCACTAAACCTGCAAACGCGATTGTCAAAAACACTCCTACTGCGAAGAAGAATGGATTTTTCTCTAACCAATGAAACATAACCTACCTCCTTATGCCATAGGTGATTTGAACTGTGGTTCAGTCTCAAGTCTTCTACCTGAGGTTGCAGTTCTAAAGAAGTTATAAGCGAACATCAATACTCCGATAAAGAAGAGAAGTCCACCAAGCGCTCTGATCGTATAGTAGGGATGCAGTACAGAGACTGTATCAATAAAGCTATACATCAAGTTACCATACTCATCCACGGCTCTCCACATCATACCCTGTGTGATTCCTGCGATCCACATAGAGGTAAAGTAGAGTACGATACCGATCGTCTGGATCCAAAACTGTGCATCCAAAAGGCTCTTAGAGTAAATTTCTCTTTTGAAGACTCTTGGTGCCATGTGCATCGTCGCGGCGAATGCCATAAATCCAACCCAGCCCAGTACGCCATCATGGACATGTCCAGGAATCCAGTCTGTAAAGTGCGCAATAGCATTGACTGATTTGACTGCTTGAATCGGCCCTTCCAGTGTGGAGAGCATATAGAAGGTAGAGGCAAGCACCATCAATTTGATGAGTGGATTCTCTGTCAACTGGTTCCAACCACCTTTCATGGTCAACAGCATGTTGATCGCTGAGCCCCAAGAAGGTAGAATCAATACTACAGAGAATACCGATGCCATCGTCTGCACCCAGTCAGGTACGGTAGACCACAGGAGGTGGTGACCACCCGCCCAAAGGTATACAAACATCAATCCCCAGAAAGAGAGGAGAGAAAGCTTATAAGAATAGACTGCTTGTCCAGACTCTTTTGGCAAGAAGTAGTAGATCATTGCAATGATAGGTACAGTAAAGACAAATGCCACCGCATTGTGTCCCCACCACCACTGAACCATTGCATCATTCGTACCAGCATACATAGAGACTGAGTGCATGATGTTACCCAGTCCACCAGAGAAGAAATAAGTCGGTACTTCCATGTTGTTAAACAGATACAGCATTGCTACACCAAGGAAGCAAGCGATATAGTACCACATAGAGATATAGAGTGACTTCTCTCTTCTCATGCCGATAAGACCAAACATTATAACGCCCCACAGCACCCAGATCACAACGATCAATAGGTCAAGTGGCCATTCCATTTGAGCATATTCTTTACTTGCAGTTATACCCATTCCGAGCGATACCACAAGACCAGTGGCTGCAATAACATATAGTCCAAACTGTAGTTTTCCCAAGAAAAGCAACAGCTTTGACTCTGCCATTGATACCTTCAGTACTCTTTGTGCCGAATAGTAAAAAGTAGCAAAAATAGCACTGATTGTAAATCCATAAATCACCACATTGGTATGAAGTGGTCTCAATCTTGAGAATGTTCCATACTCGCCCAACCAGTAGTTAAGTTGGGGAAATGCCAATTGCGATGCAATAATTACACCAATCAGCATTCCGACTATACCGAATATGACCGTAGTCCACATAAACAGTTTCACGACGGAATAATCATATTCCATAGCTGCATTTGACTGCATATAAGCCTCCTAAAATTAGTTTGTTACAGTAAAATTACAGTAACAGTAACGGAGACATTATAAAGGTTTTTGGACAAAAATAGCTTAATTCACTACTTATTTTGTTAATGTTCATTAATTTTTTTGCATTGGTTACCAAATGCGACAGGGTGGGACATAGAGAGGGTTTAATAGGAGAATTTATCTCCTATTTTACGCCTTTCCTTTGGCACTTTGTATAGAATGAATATACTGATAGTCTATCACAATATTCTCTTCTGAGGGAAGGTTTCGAGATAGTCTCATTACCATTGCTTCAAAGTCTTCAAAAAGATAGTTTGCCATTGATCCTGGCACAGGATTAATCTCATTGAGATAAATCTCACCATCAATCTCAAAAAAGTCACAACGGATAATACTGCCTTTGAAGAGTGGATCATAGATCTTTTTAAAACTCTCCTGGATCTCTTGCCTGATGCTTTCTGCAATATCTGCCTCGTTGACCTGTGCATCTCGCGAGAAGTCCATATACTTTTTCTCAAAGTCCAAAAATCCCTCTTTTTCAGGTTCTTCTATGATCGAGAGCTCCCATCTGTCTGTCAAGCATCCTGCCTGGTTGAACTCTTTGACATTTTCGACAAAAGGTTCAATGATCACATCACTGTCAAACTCAAATGCCACATCTAAAGCATAGTCCAACTCCTCTGGGCTCTTTACCACACTCAATCCTATACTGCTACCCAACCGTACAGGCTTGATGATCACAGGGTATGGCATGGTGATTTTTCGCGCATCATTGCAATTTAAATGCTCATAAGATACCGTTTTGACACCCACACTCTGCGCCAAACATTTGGTATAGAGTTTGTTGAAGCTCAATGCCGAAGCCTCGGTGCGTGGTGAGATAAACGGTACACTATAAAAACCCAACAGTGAAGCAATCTTACCATCTTCGCCATCCCTGCCATGGATAAGATTGAGTACGACATCAGTCTCTATAGGCTTGGAGCCAAACATACCTTCTGCGAAAAATCCTGTCTTCTTGAGTGTCAATTTTTTGCTTTTTTTGTATGCCCCTGATGAGAAAAACTTCGACTTCATCTTCTCGCTATCTATCAGATAAAAATCTCGCATCGTATCTACAAATACAAACTGCAAAGTACTCTGCTTGAGCACCTTTTTCATTGTAATTGCTGAGACGATACTCACCTCATGCTCATAACTAGACCCGCCAAAGAGAATTGTAATATTCATGCTAATTTCCTAAATTTCTAATTTCTAATTTCTAATTCCTAATTCCTAATTCCTAATTCTACAGCATCTTTTTAAATTCAGAAAAGATATAGGCACTCTCATGCGGCCCCGGACTGGCCTCTGGGTGATGCTGCACAGACATCACAGGCTCACCCTTATACTTCACCCCTTCAATCGTATTATCGAAGAGATTGACATGGGTCACCTCTGCAATCTCTGTGATCGTATCGGGGACATTGTAGTTATGGTTTTGTGCGGTGATCTCCACCGTGCCTGTAACTTGATTTTTGACAGGATGATTGCCGCCATGATGCCCAAACTTAAGTTTGTAGGTATCGTAGCCATGTGCGATAGAGAGCATCTGATGCCCCAGACAAATACCAAACATGGGAATCTTGGCTGCCAGCAGTGCCTGGGTAATCTCTTTCTCTCTCGCAAGGATCAGTGGATCACCAGGACCATTAGAGAGAAAAACACCGTCACATTCCCCTGCTTTGAAAGTAGTGATGACTTCTGAAGCTGGCGTGTCATTGGGCACGACTGTTACCTCGATCCCAGCAAAAGTAAGCTCATTGAGGATATTGCGCTTGATACCAAAATCATAGGCAATCACTTTTTTGGAAGTCTCGGGGATACCGTAGCGAAATGTGGAGACATCATAACGAGACTCCGTATGCACATACTTCTCTTTGGTGCTCACCTGCTCGATATAGTTGATCTCCTCGATGCGCGGGGCATTCTCCAAAAGCTTTTTGAGTGTCTGGGCATCATGGATCTCTGTCGAAGCGATCATCTCCATTGCCCCCTCATCTCTAAGCATCTTGGTGATCATCCTGGTATCAATACCCGTAATCCCCATGATACCAAAACGCTCCAGCAGCTGTGCCAGTGTCTCTTGCATGCGGAAATTGGAAGGACGATCCTGATAGGAGCGTACGATAATGCCTTTGCAGAAGGCACCTCTGCTTTCCATATCTTGTGCATTGCAGCCCACATTGCCGATCTCAGGCATCGTAAAGGTCACAAACTGCCCCGCATAACTAGGGTCAGTCACAATCTCCTGATACCCAGTCAAAGAGGTATTGAACACACATTCTCCCACCGCTGTACCCGAAGCACCAAAACTCTCCGCCTCCAAAAACAACCCATTCTCAAAATACAAACTTACTTTTTTCACACAAACCCCTTAATTCCTAATTCCTAACTCCTAACTCCCTAAAGCATCCCTCTTTTTCTAAGTTCCTCTTCATAAAGTCGCTCATAAAGAAGCTCATAATCCTGAGAGCCGGGGATTACTTCCCGTTCCATATTGCGTATCTTGCCATACACAATATCATCAATCTCATCAAAAGAATCGGCAAAGTCTTTGAAGGCTTTGAAAATCACATTTTTTATCTGATTATCATTAGCCTCATACTCTACCAGATAGTTCTCATAAAGCTCATCCAAGATGGTGTGAGAGAGGTCGTTGTAGCGATCATCATAGTTCATGATCACACCATGCTCTGCTGCCATCTTCTTTTTGATCATAAAGAAAAGCTGTCTCTCGTCCGCATGCTGAAACT
>JALVVQ010000300.1 GCA_027023325.1 Campylobacteraceae bacterium
GCAAAGGTAATAGTGATCCCCATCTCTGCCGCCATACCAGCACCGGCAGGGTTGGCCGCCATTGCGGTGAGCCAGAGTGTGGAGGAGATAGAGAGTCCTGCCATCGTGTTCATCATCAGATAGTTACCTATTTTCTTTTGTGACCCATCTTCTACTTTGGAGCCACTGTCTCTGGCCAGTGCCAAGGTCAATGGATAGAGCACACCTGATCGGGCAGTATTGCTAGGAAAAGCAGGTGCAATTAGCATATCCGTGAAGAACATAGAATACCCAAGCCCCAAGGTAGACTTTCCGAAAAAGGAGATAATGATCAGAGAGATACGCCGCCCCAATCCTGATTTGACTACCGCATTGGCAACAAGAAATGCGACCAAAATGAGTAAGATGAATCCCTTTGAGAACCCAGAGTAGGCTTCCCCAGTAGTGAGCGTACCTGTAAAAATCGTCGTCACCAATGCAAGGACTGAGGCGATAAATACGGGAAAGGCACCTATAATGATAGAGAAAATAGTGGTGATAAAGATGGCAAACAGATGCCATGCATTTTCCTGAAGTCCCTCCGGCACAGGTAAAAACCACAAGAGAAGACCTACTGCAAGAACCACTAACCGCATAAACCATGTTTTAGACATAACATTCCTCCTAAATTTTGTTGAGTAGAGAAGGGGTATGTTGTTGCGATATGATGGATTGCTCGTTTGAAGTGCAAAATACTACGGCAATATACCCATTCAAGGGATTATGATAGCACAAGATATCTGTAGTATATGTTAAAAAAACATTCAATTTATTGACGATGTTATGCCGTTAGATTGATAGAAGAATGGGGTAGGGTGCGAGGGGGGAGGAGGGTGGTATCAGCCTCCCAGATACTTTTTCCTTACCTCGTCATTCCCCAAGAGATCAGAAGCATTGCCTTCTAGGGTGATACTCCCGTTTTCCAGTACATAGCCGTAGTCGGCGATCTTGAGTGCTGCAAAGGCGTTTTGTTCTACGAGTAGGATGGTGATCTTCTTTTTGAGTTCGGTGATGGTCTCAAAAAGCTCTCCGATGATCTTGGGAGCCAGTCCTAGGCTTGGCTCATCAAGCATGAGAAGTCTCGGCTTACTCATGAGTGCTCTGGCGATGGCGAGCATCTGCTGCTCTCCGCCACTCAATGTGCCGCCCATCTGTTCTTTTTTGCCTGCGAGTCTGGGGAATTGCTGGTACATCTCGTCTTTGAGTACTTCATAATGCTCATTGTTGAAAGCACCCATGCGTAGATTCTCATCGACTGTGAGATTGACAAAGATACGCCTGCCTTCGGGTACCAGGGCGATACCATCCTGTATGACTTTGTGGGTAGGTAGTTTGGTGATATCGACTCTGTTGGCAGTGACTTTTCCCTTCTTTTTGATACTGTTGACAAGGGCATTGAGCGTGGAGGTTTTGCCTGCACCATTGGCACCGATGAGTGTCACGATATTGTTTTTTTCTACATGTAGATCAATACCTCTGACCGCAGCGATCACGCCGTAGTACACTTCTAAATTCTCTACCTTAAGCATGTGTGAAATCCCCCAAATAGGCTGTAATAACTTTTTCATTGACAATGGCATCTGCCGGTTTACCGTCAAAAATCTTTTCTCCATAGTCTAGCACAGTGACCAGATCACACATATTGTTGACAAATTTCATATCATGCTCAATCAAAAGAATACTAAGATTGAAATCTTTTTTGATTTTATGGATAATAGTCGAGAGATCCTCGGTCTCACTGGGGTTCATGCCGGCAGCAGGTTCATCCAGAAGCAGTAGAGAAGGGCTGGTGGCTACAGCCCTAGCAATCTCTACTTTTCGCTGATTTCCATAGCTGAGATCTGTGGCTTTGTGATCTATAAAATCTGTCAAATTGAATTCATCCAGTATCGCCATCGCTTCTGCCTTAATCTTTTTCTCTTGGCTGAAATAGCGAGGCAATCTAAATACAGCCTCAAGGTAACTGTAGTGAGATCGGTTATGAAAGCCTATGAGGATGTTGTCCAAAACACTCATGCTCTTGAAGAGTCTGATATTTTGGAAAGTTCTGGCGATACCTTTTTGGACGACCAGGTTGGGTTTGGTACCCGTGATAGTCTCGTCTTGAAAGATGATATCACCTTTGGTAGGTTGATAGTTTCCCGTGACGATATTAAAAATAGTCGTTTTGCCTGCACCGTTGGGCCCAATGAGACCATAGATCTGCCCCTCCTTGACTTCAAAGGAAAGATTATCAATAGCAGTCACACCACCAAACTGCATGGTGATATCTTGAATCTTTAGGGTTGTTTTGCTCATACATTCTTCCTTTTGGAGACGCTTCTGCTTTTAAGTATATCTGATAGCTCTCTGTCACCGAAGAGACCCCTTCGTGCAAAGAGCATGGTAATAATCAGGAGTATGGAGAAAACCACCATTCTCATACCCGGATGGGCTCCGGTCTCGTAGCCAAAGATGGTCATGTTGTCATCCAGGAATCTCAACCACTCCAAACCAAATCCAATCACAATCGCAGAGACCAGCGTGCCTGTCATGCTGCCTAGTCCGCCAAGTACAATAATGATAAGCAGATAGAAAGTGAGCAGGAAGGTAAACTGATCTGGTGCAATGGTGCTGAGGAATGAGGCGAGCAGACCTCCGCCAATACCTTCAAAGAATGCAGAGGTCATAAAGGCATAGGTCTTGACCTTGAAGGTGTTAACCCCCATGGCTACTGCGGCATCTTCGTCATCTCTAATGGCCTTCATGGCCCTGCCATACTTGGAGTAGATGACATGGATCATGACAAGGAAGGTGAAGATAGTGATACTGCCTATCCATCTAAAATCAGCAAATTCCGGGATATCATTGAGTCCCATGGCACCATTGGTATAGGCTGGTGAGTTCATGGCAAAAATACGAATGATAAAGCCAAAACCAAGTGTCACAATCGCCAGATAATCTCCCCTGACCCTAAAGACAGGTACAGAGAGAAGAAATGCCAGTAGCGCAGATGTTACGCCACCAGCGAAGAGTGCAATAGGAAAGTTTGCCTGCATTTGTAGAATCACAGGTGCAGGATCCACCAGTGCATACATGTCGATCTTGGTATCCATAGGGATAATAAAAATGGCTGTCATGTAGGCACCGATGGCAACAAAGCCATTGGGCTCCAGAGAGAACTGACCTGCTACACCATTGATGAGATTGTAGCTGAGTGCCAAAATAGCAAAAATACCTATATTGTTGACAATGCTAAGGTTGTAAATGTCCAAGTGACTATTGGTATACCAGATGACCCCCAAACTTACAGCAATAAGCGCTATTTTAATGAGTGTACCTTTCATCTAAAACCTCCCTCTATCTAAATCTTCACCCATGATGCCTGTAGGCTTAAGCAGTAGTACAAATATCAAGAAGAAGAAGGCAAAAGCATCCTTGTATCCTCCCAATTCTGGAAACAGTGCTACAACAAAAATCTCAGTAAACCCAAGGATAAATCCACCAAGTACCGCACCTGTCACTGAACCAATACCACCAAGTACTGCTGCAGCAAAGGCCTTGAGACCGACGATAATCCCCATAAGTGGATCAATCGAAGGATAGCTGATTGCATAAAAGATACCGCCCACAGCAGCAAGGGCTGAGCCCAATCCAAAGACAATACTGATGATATAGTCTGCATTGACACCCATGAGCTTCACAGTAGGAATGTCAAAAGCCAGTGCGCGGATTGCCATGCCGTATTTGGTCTTGTAGAGTACCCAGAGTACACCACCGAGTATCAGTACAGTAACAATAGGTATCACGATAACCATAAGAGGCAAGATCACCTCTCCTAATTTGAATGAAGAGGTGAGATACTCAGGTGCTGGAAAAGCCTTGGGTACGCCTCCAAAAAGAACATTGAAAAGGTTTTCAAGGAAAAAGCTGATACCAATCGCAGTAATGAGAAGCGAAATCTTCGGGGCTTCTCTGAGTGGTTTGTAGGCGATCTTGTCTGTCATGATACCTACGAGCACAGATCCTGTGATACCCGCAAGCACGGCCAGAGGAAAAGGAAGCCCTACGGAAGAGGCGAGGTAGACAAAAAATGCACCTACCATCATGATATCGCCATGTGCGAAGTTGATGAGACGCAGTGTCCCATATACCATTGTGTAACCAATAGCGATCAGTGCATACATACTGCCTAAACTGATACCATTGATAAGTTGTTGTAGAAAGGTAGAAAAATCCATTCTAGACCTCTTTGTTGTTGAAATTGTTACCCATTATAGTTCACTTGCCTAAAGATAAGAAGCAAACTAGAATAAGAAACAGAGTTTTGGATTTTCCCCGAGGCAAAACTCGGAGAAAATTGAAAGAAACAACTGATTATGGATTAACAGTTGTTTTGTAGGCAAACTTACCATCTTTGACGGCATTGACAACTGCTGACTTGACAGCATCTCCACCCTCATTAATAGTAATCTCTCCTGTGATACCTTTGTAACCTTTTGTGCCACGAAGATTGGTGTTGATACACTCTTTATCATCAGAACCTTTGCCTGCATCGATACAAGCATTCATGGCTGCAAGAATCATGCCATAACCGTCAGCTGCCAAGGCACCCATAGAGTCTGCGGGCTTGTTATATGCTTTATGGAATGCATCTACATAAGCTTTGGCTTCAGGTGTACTGGCTGCTGCTTCGTTGAAGTGGTCTGTGTACATGAAACCTTCTGCTGCTTTTCCACCGATAGAGACAAGCTCAGGGAAACCTACGCCATCTGCACCGATAAAGGGAGTGTCGATACCCATGGCTCTAGCCTGCTTGACCATCAATGCAGCTTCTGGATAATAGCCAGTAAATGCGATAATGCCAGGCTTCTCTTGCTTGATAGTAGAGACCTGCGCGTTGAAGTCTTTGTCTCCTGAGCTCAAAAGAACCGTTTTGACAATTTTTCCACCTTTTGCTTCATAGGCTTTTTTGAATGCCTTGGAAAGACCCACTGAATAGTCCTGCTTTGCATCAGTGACAACAACAGCTGTCTTCATACCATTATCAATCGCATACTTTGCCATGACTGCACCCTGGAATGGGTCGATAAAACATGCTCTCGTGACATACTTTTTGCCCTTGGTGACTCTGGGGTTGGTTGAGGCATGTGTAATCATAGGTGTTTTTGCCTTGTCAGCTACAGGTGCCATAGCCATAGAGATACTGGAGGCTACTTCCCCAAGGATAACGGTTACACCATCTTTGTTGATGAGTCTTTTGACAGCGGTTGCTGCTTCTGCTTTGTCGCCTCTGTCGTCAAGTACAATGATTTTGACAGTGTCACCATTTTTAAGTGTCTTGTTCTGTGCGTAAGCAATATCAAGACCCCCTTTACTGGTCTGGCCAAATGCTGCGATAGGCCCTGTAAGTGGAAGAACCACGCCAATCTTGACCTCTTTGGCCATTGCCATGGTACTCATGAGGGCAGCTGCTGCTACCATACTTAGTGCTTTATTCATATTTTCTCCTTAAGAATTAGATAAGGTCTATAGTACCAGCTACAAACTTTTGATTTACTTATCGCTCAGCTTAATAACAACTTTTTTGCAACTTTGTTTATTCTCGCACCATCTGCCCTACTACCTATGGCTTGTTTGGCGTTACCCATGATCTTTCCCATATCCTGCATACCTGTGGCACCCACTTCGGCAATGATATTTTTGATCACGGTTTCCAGCTCACTGTCTTCCATAGGTTTGGGGAGATAGCTTTCTACAAGAGCCAGTTCTGCCTCCTCTTTTACGACAAGGTCGTCTCTCTGGGCTTCTTTGAACTGTGCAATGCCGTCTTTTCTCTGCTTGGCGTATTTCATCAAGATCTTTTCGATATCTGTATCAGTGAGCTCCTTGCGCTCATCTACCTCTATCTGCTTGATCATTGTCTGTATATTGCGCAGTGTATCTCTCTTTGCCGTCTCTTTTGCTCTCATGGCATCTTTGATATCTGATTTTATTTGTTCCCTTAGGTTCATGCTTTCTCCTTGAAAATATTTATAAGATTATACTCTTCTCTTGATAGTTTTTGGTTTACCAAAGCAGAATCATACTATCATTCGATTACAACCGCACCAAGGAACCAAATGACAACTTTCCAACTACTACTGATGATTGCTTCGGGTGTTGTTTTTTATCTCTTCTTTAAGCAATTGTTTAGCGACTCCTATCCAAAAAGAGGTACCGATTTTGAAGCAAAAGTAGCAGACGAGCAGATTAGCGGCATTTCACAGCCTGATATACTTTTCTCTAAGCCAAAAGCACCTACTGACCGTATGAGTCAGCTAATGGAAAATGCCGATGAGGCCATAGAAAGTAACAATTGGGAGGAGGCAAGCAAGGCTCTTGGTAGCTTGCTTATCCTGGATCCATATCACTGCGATGCACGCTATAAGCTCGCCTATGTACACCTCCAAAACAAGGAGTATGCAGAGGCAAAAAAGATACTAGAAGCACTTATTGCCGATGATCCAACGCATGACATGGCACATGCCCTATTGGCAAATATACTGCATGATCTTGGAGAGGATGAAGCGGCATTGAAGCATCATGAGAAAGCTATCGTGCTAGATTCGAAATATGCAG
>JALVVQ010000301.1 GCA_027023325.1 Campylobacteraceae bacterium
GTCCAAACAGTACAATGAGAGGGAAGAGTACCTGTGTGCCAATCTTGAGCAGCGTATTGTCATAGCCCAAAATGGTTTTCATCCTGTCCGACCTCTCTATGCCTATGCCTATACCAAAGATACTCAGAAACAGTATGGTCACTTCTCCCAAGGTATCCAGACCCCTAAAGTAGGTGACGACAGAGGTGACTGCATTGGCACTCTGTGTCGATGCGGTATTGATCTTTAGCAGATCACAGCCTAGTGAAGTATGCGTAAAGGCGCCATTCATGATAACACCCAGCAGCAGTACCGACATAAATGAGACCAGTAGAGCAGTCAGTATCGTTTTGAGTGCCACTGTTTTTTTCAGGCTCATGTATCCTCCTTCGTCTGTGTTTGCAAGAGTGCCACCAAAAAGACAACACCACTGATACCTGCCCCTATGACAGCTTCTGTCAAAGCCACATCCGGTGCAGAAAACAGCACATAGAGTACCGTACTGCCAAGTCCAAATGCCATGAAATAGATCACACTGCTGGAGAGATCTCTGCTTGAAACTATAAGAAATGCCATGACTGCAAGTGCAGTAAAAATGATGACTACGACTATACCAATCATTCTGCATCCTTTAAGTCATCGATACCACTTTTGTTGAGGAAACCATGGCGAAGATAACTGCTTCGGGCCAAGATGGAAGCGGAGAGTGGATTGGTCAAAAGTATGAACAATCCCAGCAGTAAGAGTTTAAACCAAAGGTGCGGGGCAAGAAAGGCTGCCCCGATAATGATCAATATGCTACCTAGCGTAGATGCCTTGGTGGCCGCATGCATCCTGGTGATGGTATCTGGCATACGCAACAACCCAATCGCACTAATGAGAAGTAAAATAATCCCCAGCGAGATCCCTATATATCCTAGTATACTAAGCATCTTTTCCTCGCAGTATATTGAATCTGGCAAATATAATGGTGCCAATAAAGCCTATGAGGGCAAAAACAAAAGCCACATCCAGATAGAGTGCACTCTTGTATCCGATAGACAGAAGTACCAGCAAAGAGATGGCCATGATACTCATTGTGTCAAAGGCTACGACTTTGTCTGCAAAATTTGGCCCCATGAGCAGACGAATAGAAGCGATGAGCATAGCAAACAAAATCAAAAAAACAAAAAAATCCATATGTGTATTACTCCTGTGTTGCCATAGGAATCCCTATGGAGAATTGATCTCGGAGATGGCTTTTGGACTGCATGACCATCACACGCGAAATCACCATAATTTCTTACTAGAATAATCAATAATACTTATCATAAGTTAAGGTAATATCGACTGATATATTATATGCAGCAGCTTCTTTTGTTTTGCTAAATAGCTGCAAAAAATATGAAAGAAAATAGTGTTTTATTGAAGGAAAAAATAGCGCATTCAAATAGATGAAAATAGTTTGATGATAGTGATAAAATAAATAGATGAATCAGACACATCATTACTGATTTTTTTAATTTTGGCAGTGCATTACGATGCTGAAAATATAGGGCATCTCTAGCTTTCGCCTATGCGTTGTTACTCTTTTTCGACTTAGCTACGACTGGGACTTCAAAAGAGTGCCTAGCCTAGACAAAAGCTAGAGATGGTGTGGGTGTCACCTATTATTAGAGGTGCCCTATAGTGGTATTCTACCTTTTGGATGTATGCAAAGAGAGCCAAAGTCCAGAGCCTATCAGTAAAGCCCCTACGATATGGTATAACTGTATCGCTTCCCCTAGAAAGAGCACTGCCATGATCGCACCAAAGAGTGGCATGAGGTGGATGTATTGTCCCCCTGTGGCAGCACCCAGACGCTCCATGCCGTAGTTCCATACCAGATAGGAGACGATCGAAGGAAAAATGGCAATATAGAGCAGTGCAGTGATGGTTGTATCGTTAAGGGGCATGCTGGGCTCATCAGAGGGGTTGAGTAGTAGTGCAGGGTAGATCATCAGGGTGCCCATGAGCAATAGCACGCCGAGAAATGGCACAGGATCGAGTGCTTTGGGTCTCAGGTATCTAAGCAGGATAGAGTAGAGTGCCCAATCTAGTGAGGCGAGTAGCATCCAGAGATCTCCCTTGTTGACCTGTAGTCCTAGAAGCACCTCTTTATCTAACCTAGTAAGTATGGCTACTACACCAAGCAAAGAGGCAGCCACACCAAGTATCTGTCGTGACGAAATTTTCTCTCCCAAAAAAAGACTGCTGATGATCAAGATGAAGATAGGGATAAAAGAGTTGAGTAGTGTAGCATTTGTCGCGCTGGTATATTGGAGGCTGATATAGGCAAAGGAGTTGAAGAGGCTGACACTCAGCAGTGCCAATAGCGCAATCTGCCAGAGATGCTCTCGTATGCACCTCCATTGCCTCAGCATGGGTTTCAAAGCAAAGGGAAGAAAGAGAACACTGGCCAAAAACCAGCGCCAAAAGGAGAGCCCCAGCGGTGCATGCAGGTCAGAGATGGCCTTGCCTACGATGAAGTTGCCTGCCCAGAGCAGGGGAGGGATGATCATGACAAGGTAGGGGAAGGTGTGATGCTCAGACAGTTTCATTTTCATGCTGCTGTGCTATCGCTTTTTGAGTCCAGATTTCGTTAATCCAGATTTTTGGGGTCTCTTTTTGGCATAGGCCTGTTGGCGCTTCTTCTCTTTGTCGATATAGCCTTTCTTTTCACGCAGGGATTTTTTGCGGGGCTGTACTTGTCTGGGCTGGGTGTCAGTCAGTGGATATTCAGGGTGGATTTCCCGCTTGATATTGAGTTTGAGGTGTTTTTCAATCTTGGAAAACTTATTGTAGTCTCTGGTAGTGAGCAGGGTGATGACGGTGCCTTTGTGCTGTGCTCTGCCTGTTCTGCCTACTCTGTGAGTGAAATCATCAGTACTCTCTGGGAAATCGTAGTTGATGACCAGCGGAAGCTCCTTGATATCTATACCTCTGGCTGCGATATCAGTGGCGACCAGTACCTGTGTTTTGCCGCTCTTAAGCAGAGAGAGTGACTTGGCTCTGGCACTTCTGTCCAGTCCACCATGGATGAGTGATGTCCATATCTTCTGTGCTTTGAGATAGGCGTAAATCTCATCAGCAGAGGCCTTGGAGTCAGCAAAGAGCAGTACTTGATCTGAGCCACTCTCTTGAATGAGCCTGGCCGTCAACTCTGCTTTGCGTTTGCGATCGATCTTGATGGCCCGGTGTTTGATGACATCGACCACATCCCGTCTGTCATGCACCTCCACGATAGCAGGATCACGGAGGAACTCCTTGGCGAGCTTTTTGATATTTTGTGAGATGGTGGCGGAAAACATCAGCGTCTGTCTGGGGCGCTTGCACTGCTTGAGTATATTTTTGATATCAGGCAGGAAGCCAAGTTCCAGCATCGTGTCTGCCTCATCCAGTATGACTGTTTCGATAAACTCTAGATTGATCTTGTTGTTGCCTATAAAGTCCTGGAGCCTTCCTGGTGTCGCTACCACGATGTCAGCGCCACTTTTAAGTTTACTGATCTGGGTACTTTTGTGCGAGCCGCCTTGTACTTTGACTGTCATGATATCGAGGTATTTGCTCAGTGTTACGATATTTCTGGAGACTTGGTCTGCCAGCTCGATAGTGGGCACGATGATCAGGGCACGCAGGACTTTGTTGTCCGACTTGACTACTTTTTGCAGCTTGTTTAGCAGAGGGAGGATATAGGCAGCGGTCTTTCCTGTACCAGACTTGGAGGCGCCAATGATATCGACCCCTTTCATAGCCGGAGGAATGACCTTGGTCTGTATCGCGGTGGCATGGGTGTACTTCTCATGTGCCAAGGCTTTGATGATAGTAGGATGTAAATTGAATTTTTCAAATGCTTTGATGGGACTTCCTTCTAGAGTATTGTTTGTATTATACCCAAAAATGTAGCGCATGACAGGACGGTGTGCTCATACCTATCTGCCGAATAACTTTTGAGCTCCCAAAAAGAGCATCAGGCACAGAGCACTCACCATGATGATCGTCGCTCCGCTGGTCAGGTCGTACTGATAGGAGAGGAAGAGTCCTATGAGAGTAAAGAGCGTCGAGAGGATGCCGGAGAGGAGCATCATGGCTCCCAGAGAGTTGGAGAGTTTTTCGGCGATGTAGATAGGGATGGTCAAGAGCGCGATGACCAAAATGAGTCCCACTACCTTGATTGCGATCACCACAGTCAAGGCAGACATCACCAGAATCAGTGTATAGAAAAAAGGCACATGAATACCACGCAACGCTGCGTATTCGCTGTCATAGGAGACTGCCAGAATGTCTCGGTATCGCAGAGTGACAATGAGGACAATGACTACCACCAGGATAGCCATATAGTAGATATCATCCCGGCTCACCGCTAAAATCGAGCCAAAAAGGTAGCTCAGCAGATCGACATGGTATCCGGGTGTGAGGTCGATGAGGATGATCCCAATCGCCATCCCCACTGCCCAGATCAGCCCGATAAAGGTATCCATCCGCTCACGCTGATGGAGAGTGATGTAAGCCATGAAGAGGGCGGCTGCCACGGCGAAAAGAGATGCTCCAAAAAAGATGGGGAAGCCGAAATAGACTGCCAGACCAATCCCACCGTAGGCTGTATGGGCGATGCCGCCACTGAGAAATACCATGCGGTTGACTACGACCAATGAGCCGATGATGCCACTGGCGATGCTGACCAAAATCCCAGCGTAGATGGCGTTTTGTATAAAATCGTAGGAGAGTGCTTCAATCATTGTGGCCTCGCTTTTTGTCCTAGCATTTGAAGCATTTCCACTTCACAGAAGTGCTCATCTTTACCTTGAGGGTGGAAGGTGCTGTCGACATCGTGGAAGGTAAGCGTCTTATTGATATACGCCACCTTGTTGGCGTATCCAAGAATCACTGAAATGTCATGACTGACGACAATGACCGTGATGTGTGCATTGAGCATTTTCAAAAGATCGTAGATCTGTTTCTGCCCCGTGACATCAATGCTGGCAGTGGGCTCATCAAGCAAGAGTATTTTGGGGTGGGCGCACAGGGCACGGGCGATCATGACGCGTTGCCTCTGACCGCCTGACAGGGAACCAATCTTGACCTCGGCATAGGCATCCATGCCTACTTGTGCCAAGACACCCATTGCACATGCTTTTTCTTCTTTTTGATAGCCGAAGAGTGGTCGCTTGTGTCCGACATGCCCCATCATTACCACTTCTATTACTTTGATAGGGAAGTCAGTGTTGATATTGGTATTTTGAGGAACATAGCCGATTTGCGAGAGTCGGAGTTCTGGCTTGGCACCGAGCACTTCTATGGTACCGCTTGAGGGAGATGCTATGCCAAGGATGTTTTTGAGGAGGGTGGATTTGCCTCCGCCATTGGGGCCGATGATTGCCAGAAAATCCCCCACATCGACCTCGAGGTTGATATCCTCCAGGATGGGCTCTTTGTGGTAGGCAAAATTGAGATGGTTGATAGATAGGACTGACATGGCTCTCTTTTTTTTATTGTATTATAACCAAATAAATTCTATATGGGCTCTCTAAAAATCGTTGGTTTCACGCGATAGCGCTGTTCTTGATTTATCAGAGGGGTTATTGGGCGATTGCTTTTGCCAACCCGATAAGGTTTTGTGACCAGTTTGGATTGAGCGGACTGATCGCTACCACAGGAACACCGACCTCTTTTGCAATTTGCTCGGCTACTTTTTGGCTAAATTCAGGTGCAGTAAATACCGCCTTGACCTGCTCATCTTTCGCCTCTTTTATCAGGCGAATCACCTGCTTGGGCTTGGGGTTTTTTCCGCCTGCTTCGATAGCAATTTGGGTGAGGTTGTACGCTTTGGCGAAGTAGCCCCAGGCTGGATGAAAGACCATAAACTTTGCCCCCTTAGGGGTGTGTGAAAGGATTGTTTTGATCTCTTGGTCGGTCGTATCCACATGCTTCAAGAACGCTTCATAATTCTTTTTGTAGTAGTCGCTACCAGTTGGGTCTTGGGAGATGAGTGTCTGGTAGATATTGGCTGCGATGATCTTGACATTGGCAGGGCTTGTCCAGATGTGAGGATCCAGACCTTCGTGCTGGTGTTCGCGCTTTGTTTGGGGCTTTTTCTCGTGGTGATGCGCCTTAATCGCTGATTTTGTAATCCCTTTTGAGGCATCCACAATGACCATTTGTCTGTTTTGGTTGGCAAACTTGGGTAGCCATGCCGCTTCAAATTCCACGCCGATAGCGAAGTAGATGTCTGCCTTGGAGATCTCCTTCATCTGTGACGGTTTTGGCTCGTAAGCATGGGGTGAATTTCCGGGAAGCACCATGACAGTGGTGTGCACCTTATCTCCACCGATGGCATCGACAAATGTTTTCTCAGGCAGCACACTGACAATGGCATTCACCGTTGCATTGGCCGCTCCTATGGCTATCAGCATCAGTATAGCGATTGTTTTCATTCAAAGCCTCTTTTGTTTAGATGCGACTAAGTTGCATTTGTGCAATGATAATCTCTCCTTACTTAAATGCGACTGAGTTGCATAAAGTATGTTTGGGATATACTTTCGACATGAATATAGAAAATCTACTGAAAGAGAAAAGTATCAAGCTGACCACGGCGAGAGTAGC
>JALVVQ010000302.1:0-6163 GCA_027023325.1 Campylobacteraceae bacterium
GGCTGGAACTGCCATCCTATGCACGCTGGAGCCATAACTTTTTTGGTGACAAAGAGGGGATTGATGCTATGATCATCCCGCAATCTCTGCATGATAGGAAGGGATGGGAGTATCAGGAGGGGTCATTCGGAGTTTTTAAGCCCAAGTATCTTTTTGGCAAGAACGGGAGGGTGAAGCGTTGGGAGTATAAGCATAGCAGACATACCGGTAAGGGCTACTCTGATCACCTACCAATCTATGCAACCTTTATCTTGGGAGAAGAGAGTATTCAAAAAGAGGATAGCGGTGTGTGGGAGCGGGTACTCTCTCTCTTTTCTTCCAAAGCTGCATCTGTAACATCAGAGGAGCCTTTGTATAAGGAAGTACCGAAAAAAGAGATAAAAATATCTACTATTGAAAATCTCATCTCACAGGAGAAGACTGCTACACCTGTCAAGCTACAGGATATCAAGGTGATTTGGAAGTCTCGTGACAGTGCTGTGATCAAACAGTCAGTACAAGGAAGGGCGATCCTGCTCTACCGCTGTGCCAAAGCCTTGGAGGTAGGAAAACGCTATGATCTATTGGTCTATCAGAAGAAGCGTTACAAAGGTCTGGATGAATTGACCGATATTGCTGTGGAGCGTATACAAGGTAGTGCAGATATTGATAAGTACTTCATCCCTTTCTCACCTCGCGTGATGCAGGAGAGGCGCTTTGTCGGTGAGATGGTCTCGGGAGCAGAGGGTCTTTACAAGAAAGGGAAGATAAGTGTCAGGGGTACTGGCTATCCCCTCTACTTCAAAAAAGGCATCAAGCGCCCAAAAGTGGGACAGAAAATCAGGATAAAAAGAGCACAAATTGGTTATTATAAAAACCATAATGAACTGGTGGTCTGGAATCAAGAGGACTATCGGACAGGAGAATAAAATGGAATACTATCTGTGGATATTGGCATTTCATGTGATGAGTTTTGTGAGTTGGATGGCAATGCTGTTTTATCAGCCTCGACTTTTTGTCTATCATAGTGAAAACGGAGACAATGAAGGATTTGTCAAAGTGGTACAGCGGCAAGAGTATATCCTCAACAAAGCCATTGGCACACCTGCGATGTGGGCTACTATCCTCTCAGGCTCAACAATGCTCTACCTCAATCCTTCTCTTCTGTCGCAGGGCTGGATGATTGCGAAACTCTCCTTCCTTGTCGTCTTGATCGCCTATCATTTCTCACTGGAAATGCACAGAAAAAGACTGAAAGAGAATGCACACTACAAACCAGGTGTTTTCTACCGATTTTACAATGAAGTGCCGACACTTTTGATGATTGGCATTGTGATATTTGTGGTTATCAAGCCCTTTTAGCTATAATTATTGCTATTTGGCATGATCTATGCATAGATGTGCCAAACTTCAAAACAAGGAGTGACCCATGTCGCTACCCCCACTTACGATTCCTCAGTTTCCGCTTCCCTTTGAGATACCGGAGATGATTCACCCGGTTTTTGTACATTTTGCTGTGGCTTTGCCTGTGCTGGTACTACTCATAGAGCTTATCAACCTTTTTACCAAAAAGCGGGCACTGGGTGTCATGAGCTTTTTCTTTATGCTCTTGATCGCTGCCGTATTTGTCGGCGCGTATCTCACTGGTGGTACAGATGGCAAGGCTGCCAAAGCTTTTCTAAGCCCTGAAGCCAAAGAGGCACTCCTTGGGCACAAGCAACTGGGTGTGTATCTGGTCTATGCCTCTGGATTGTTGATGCTTTTTAAACTCTTTTCTGTACTGATTCGTAAAACAGCGATCAAGGTACTTTTCTTTCTGGTTTTGATAGTCTTCACCGCAGCCGTCTTCAATGAGGGCAAGAAGGGTGGTGCACTGGTCTATCAGTATGGTGTCAATGTCAAATCTGTACCAGCCATAGGAAAGGTTACAGAGCCTAAAGCTGTGACAGAGACCAAGAAGGAAGAATCTTTAGAGGCTCCTGTAGCCAAAGAGAAGAAAGTTGAAGAGGTACAGGTCTCAGAAGAGAAGCCAAAAGTAGAAACTGTAACTGCTGAAACAGCTGTGACTCCAGAGGTTACAGTTGAAGGCAATGTGAGCAAATAAAAGGGCTCCACCAAGGGCGCGTTAGCAAACGCACCCTTGAATTTCATCTCTGATAATAGCTTTCAAAAGTATTCCCAAAATCTCTATCGAAATACTTTCCATAATACCCAATCACAGCGAAGAGTGCCAGTATAGATCCGATCAGTAAAAATATTTTGGTATAGCTATAGGGTCTCTCTCCTGTAATGACACCGCTTTGACCATTGATAGCATAGTAGTAGTCTTTTCCTTTGAAGCTAAAGTGGGTTGTCCAGACTGGGAAGAGACTATTCTTGAAGGTCGTATTGGCATAGCGGGTCTGCATCTGGTCGATTTGCTGTCTGTCTCCTCCGATAGCTCTACGGATATCTCCTCTGATAATCGTATGCATCTTGGCCTGAGCCAGTTCAAATCCGTTATCTAGCCCGATAGCGTACTCTTCTGACTCAAAGCCACTCAGATAGCGTTCATCAAAAGGTTTGGATCTACTGGTATCCCAGCTTCCCAGCGCACCTAGTATTTTTCTAGAGAGGGTTTCACTTGCCTCAATAGTGATGTCATCAAAGACCCTTCCCACTCTGCCTTGCACGGGTGTCCATCTGATGCGAGGTTCCTGCACCTGGACGATCTGTTCTCTGCCATTGACAATGCGTCTTTGTTGTACTGTCACATAGTAGATATCCCCTCTTTGACCTTGGTATCCGGTGGTCGTCGCAGCATCATAGGTCCAATAAGGCAGATAATACCCATGGAGTTCTTTATCTGTATCTACCAGTGCCTTGAGCGCGCTGGGTGCGAACCAGAGTGAGCCTATCCACTGTGCAAAGATATTTTTGGCCTGTTTTTGTGTGATTTCAAAAGGAAGAATGGCTTCTGGTGTGATAGAATTGACAAAACTGGTGATTGCTGGTGTGCCACAGTAAGGACAGCGGGTGCTCACAGAATAGGGGGTTAAAGTAAAGTCGCTCCCGCACTTGGAACAGGCGACTGTTTTGCTGATCTCTTTGGGGGCATTGTGTTCTAGTTCAGCCAGTGCGCTGCGGAGATCAAACTCCTGTACGATGCTGTCTTTGGGTTGTATCTCTGTAGCAGTATTGCAAAAAGGGCAGTTGAGTTTGCCTGTAGCAGGGTTAAAGCGAAGAGGTGCCCCGCAGTTGGGGCAGGTGAAACTAATGGGGGTAAATCGCATCATACCTATGGTATTATTCCTGATGGTCAAGTGGAGGAGGAAGGTGTGCGAAAAGTTCAGCGAAAACACTTTCTGCTTTTTTCCATCCATCGAAATCTTCTCTCCAGACAAAGGTTTCCCTGGTGAGTGTCCCTTCGTTTGCTAGAGCCATAAGCGCGGTCTTGGTATAGGGGCCGTTTGCTTTACCGTCCAATGAGATATAGATATTCTCTTTGGAGGGTGGAGGGGGCGGTGTGGCTGATGTTTGAGAGGGATGCTTCATCGCCTCTGTCATCTGTTGTCCCATGGCTAGACCGGCACCCATGCCGACCATGTCGCCCATGGAACCATTGGCATTGCCCATGGCATTGCCTGTCTCGTATTTGAGATGGGCATCCAGGTCACCGGTGATCTCTCTACTGGTGCGTTTGTCGATTGCTTCTTGCACCTCTTCGGGTAGGGAGATATTTTCTACGAGTATTTTAGTCAGTTTGAGCCCATACTCACTGAAGTAAGGCGTAATCCCTTCTGTAATGTGACTGCCAAACATCTCATAGTTGGCAGCCAGGTCAAGTATGGGTGTACTGTCTTCGCCCAATACGACTGCCAGCTTGGAGACGATGATATTGCTTAGCTGCGCATCCACTTCATCAATCGTAAAGTGTCCGTCTGTTCCCACGATCTCTCTGAGGAAGGCAGCTGGGTCACTGATCTGTATCTCATAGGTACCAAAGGCCCTGAGTCTGACCATGCTGAACTCCGGATCCCGTACCATGATCGGCCCCTTGGTTCCCCATTTGAGATCAGTGAAGCGCTTGGTATTAACAAAATAGACCTCTGCCTTAAAAGGAGATTTAAAACCATGATCCCAATGCTGGAGGCTGGTCAGAATCGGAAGGTTGTTGGTCTCCAACTCATAGGTGCCGGGTGTGAGCACATCGGCAATCTCCCCTTCGTTGACGAAGACGGCTATCTGTGATTCTCGTACGATGAGCTTGGCACCGTATTTGATCTCATTGCCTTGGCGAGGAAATCGCCATACCATCGTGTCCCTAGAGTCATCTGTCCACTCAACGACATCAATAAACTGTCCAAATAACCAGCTGAATAGTCCCATTTAATTCTCCTTGGTCTCTACGGGTACTTTTTCTAGCACCTCTGTATGTTCTTTGGTAGGAATCTCCTCTGCTTTGGACTTGACAGCCAGCAGTGCCTCTTTGAGTTCCTTTTCGGTATTTTCCAGTTCTACCAGTGCTTCCTGTCTTGCTTTTTTGCCCTCTTCAGTGATCTTGATGGAGTCATTGAGTGTGGCAATGAGGGTTTCATTGGCTTTTTTGATACTTGAGATATCAAAAATTCCCCGTTCCATCTGTTCTCTGACGACCTGATTGGCCTCGCGCAGACCCTCTGCATTTTTCTCGAGCAGTTCATTGGTCAGGTCTGCTGCCTCTTTGACAGCAATGGCTGCATCATGGCTGCGGAAAATGGTCACGGTCTGTGCCAACTGGTTCCGCCAGAGTGGTACAGTGTTGACCAGTGTAGAAGTGATCTTGTTGATCAGGGATTTGTCATTCTCCTGAATGAGACGGATGGAGGGGAGTGCCTGCATAGCCACCTGTCTGGAGAGTCTCAGGTCATGGACGCGTCGCTCCAAATCATCGCGGAAACCGCGAATCTCTTTGAGTTCCTGAATAGCCAGCATCTCCTCCTCTTTGGTTTTTGCTTCAAACTCCGGAATGATGGTAGCATTGAGCTCTTCAAGTTTGGTCTCACCTGCCTTGATATAGAGTTCAAGACTACGAAAATATGCCAGATTGGCATCATAGAGTTTGTCCAGTGAGACCACATCGGTCATCAGCGTACTTTTGTGTTTTTCCAGATTATTAGAGATCATATCGATCTGATCTCGTACCTCCTCATACTCTTGGACAAACTTGACCACTGGTTTGGTAAAGCCAAAAAGCTTCTGCCACCAGGCAAGCTTCTTGTTGGGATTGAACTCATCCATATCAAAACCGCGTATCTCTGCTACCATTTCATTGAGAGCTGCACCGGCTTTGCCTGTCTGGTTGTTGCGTACACCATCGATCATACGGTTGGAGATACTGTCAAGCTTCTCCTGTGCTTTGGAGCCGAAGTAGATAATGGAGTTGCGGTCATTGATATCGAGTTCTTTGATCGCATCAAGTAATGCCAGTTCTTCCCCCTCCATCACCTCTGGCAGGGTTTCACTCTGCTCTAAAATTGCTGTTTCTACAGCCTCCTTGATGTTTGTTTCCATCTTTTCTCCTCTCTATTTTTAGTGTTTTATCTGCTCTTTGAGTACATCAATATGCACATCCAAATCGAATTGGTTGTTCTCTTTGAGCCTTTGCAGTTCTGCGTCAAATTTTGTTTCGACTTCGTCTAGCAGTCCATAAAGCCTCTCTTTGGTCTGAGGAGTAATGTCTGCTTCATCCAGCTGTGTATAAGAGCGTGTGACCTTGGCAACCCCATCAATATAGACGATCAGGAATTTTCTTGCCACACGAATATCCTTCGGATCCTCTTGGATAGCCTCTAGGATGGTTTCAGCTTTGTCTGCAGCCAGCGTGAGTTTGTCCAAGAGTGCCTTGTCTGTAATCTTTTCACTGTCCTGCTGAATACGGGCAAGTTTCTCTCTGGCTTCATGCAGTGTTTCCAATACTAGTTCGGCAGAGACTCCGTCAATATTTCCCAGCTTGTCTTTTTTGGGATCGAGCCCATAATAAAGATAGAAGCCTAAAGGTGCTAAAAATGCGACAAACAGTGCTGCAAGGAAGCCCTTTCCTCCGATAAAAAAACTAAGATAAAAAAAAAGCTAGGAACTAAGAAGTATATTAAAAAATCTTATATAAAAAAAAAAATTGTAGATTAAAAATCCAGAAACATCATAAACACCCAAGGCGTAACGT
>JALVVQ010000302.1:6173-6555 GCA_027023325.1 Campylobacteraceae bacterium
GGCGAGTATGGCTTTGGTGAAGGATTGTTTTTGTGTGAGCCCCTTGCGTGCCAATGCCAAACTGCCTGAAAGCAGAAGGAAGCCTATGCCTTTGAGCATAAACCCACTGTAGTCAGCAGAAAAAAGGGATTTGGCTACAGAGACAAAAAGGGGAATGAGAAAGAGGTAGAGCAGTGTAACCTTGTGCATTTTTTCCGAACTCTTACCATTAATGCGTTTTACTTTGGACATACTGACTCCTAAAAGGTACTGGCAATGCTGCTGCCCAATGCATAAATTAGGAAAAGAAGCCCAAATATTTTTGTGTAGTTCATGGTAGCCCCCAGTTTTTATTGGTATATCATTTTACCAAAAGATAATTAATCATGAAGAAGTAGTAGGG
>JALVVQ010000303.1 GCA_027023325.1 Campylobacteraceae bacterium
TTGATGCTGTTGTCGCCTATCTTCCTTCACCTCTTGAGGCACCTGCGATCAAAGGTACCGAGATGGATGATGAAGATGCAGAAGTCATCGTAGAGTCTACGGATGATGGAGCATTTGCTGCACTAGCGTTCAAGATCATGACAGATCCATTTGTTGGACAGCTTACGTTTGTTCGTGTCTACAGAGGTTCCTTGGAGTCTGGTTCTTATGTGCTTAACACTACCAAAGATAAAAAAGAGCGTGTAGGTCGTATCATGAAAATGCACGCAATCAAGCGTGAAGAGATCAAAGAGATCTATGCGGGTGAGATCGGTGCGGTTGTTGGTCTTAAAAGCACAACGACTGGTGATACACTCTGTTCAGACAAAGACAAAGTCGTATTGGAGCGCATGGATTTCCCAGATCCCGTTATCTCTGTTGCGGTTGAGCCTAAAACAAAAGCAGATCAAGAGAAAATGGGACTGGCACTTGGTAAACTTGCTGCAGAAGACCCTTCTTTCCGTGTGGCAACAGATGAAGAGTCTGGACAGACGATCATCTCTGGAATGGGTGAACTTCACCTTGAGATTCTTGTAGACAGAATGAAGAGAGAGTTTAAGGTAGAGGCAGAAGTGGGTGCGCCACAAGTAGCCTATCGTGAAACTATTAGAACAGCAGTCAACAAAGAATACAAGTATGCCAAGCAGTCTGGTGGTCGTGGTCAGTTTGGTCATGTCTATCTCAAGATTGAGCCACAAGAGCCAGGATTTGGGTATGAGTTTGTCGACTCTATCAAGGGTGGTGTCATTCCCAAAGAGTTCATTCAGCCAGTCAACAAGGGTATCCAAGAGGCGATGGGTCGTGGTATCCAAGCGGGCTATCCTGTAGAAGATGTCAAAGTCACACTTTATGATGGTTCTTACCACGATGTCGACTCCTCAGAGATGGCGTTTAAATTGGCTGCATCTATGGGATTCAGAGAGGGTTGTAGAGAAGCAAACCCTGTCATCCTTGAGCCTATGATGAAAGTTGAGGTAGAGGTACCTGAAGACTTCATGGGTGATGTCATCGGTGATATCTCCAAGCGAAGAGGTCAGGTCAATGGTATGGGAGACAGAGCAGGTAACAAGATTGTGGATGCTTTCGTCCCACTGTCTGAAATGTTCGGTTACTCCACAGACCTTAGATCCATGACACAAGGTCGCGCAACCTACGCGATGGAGTTTGACCACTATGAAGAAGTACCTCAGAATGTAGCCAAAGAGATCATTGCTAAGCGTAACGGCTAAGAAGGTTTCTTTACTATATCTTTGACCAAACGGGCTTTGTCCTGTTTGGTCATATATCTATCTTTATGCCTCTCCCCAAATAACCCTTTTATCCACATTCATAGCAAATCAAAGATAGAATATCCTTCAAGTATTAAGTAGGAATAAAATGAAATACATCATAGATCTTATAGAAGATGTGCGTGAACAAATAGGCAGCGATGAAGCGTATATACTCGCTGCTGGATTGCTCAAAGAAGATGCAGAAGACAGCACCAAGCTAATCTATGCAGGAGAAGCGCTCCTGAATGCAGCTGTTTTAGATGAGGAGGAGAGGCAGCTGGTCTTTAAGATAGATGGCAGTGATGAGAGGGTGACTATAGGTGCACTTATCCCGCCTCTCCTGATAGGTGAGATGGATGTGATGATGTATGGGCTTAGCATGGATGTGAATGCACAGTATCAGGATATGGAGATTGTGGGATTTGGTAAAAATGATGCAAAGAAACGCTATATTCTGTTTATCAAAATATAGCGTTTATAGGGCTATGAGTAGACAGATTCCTTGCCAAACTCTTTGCAAAGCATGGCGTAGAACAGGGCTCTGTATTTGTTACGATTGGAGCTTCCCATCGCCTCACAGACTTTTTTGATAGCAGCATCATGTTTGGTATCAGCGGCCAGCCCCAGTTTTTTCTGGAGATAGTTTTTCTTGACTGTTTCTAGTTCTGATGACTGTGAGCACGAGACTGTCTCACTGTCTTTTTTGTAGATAGAGGGGCCAAGTCCTACTGTAACCTTTGTGATAAGATCTTCAGAAAGACCCAGCTTTAACTTCTTTGCATTTTCAATATATTGTGCAATTTTATCGTCTCTTTTTCCCATACAGCTTCCTTTGAATTAGATTTGTAATACAATTATAGCGGTAAAATGGGTTTAGGTCAAATGCACTGGCTTTTGTTCAAGAAGAATCCAGTTCATGTTGAGTCCGTATTTTTTGCAAAAGTGTGCAATGGATTCGTAAGGAATCTTACCTCTCCGCTTGATGACAGCATAATACTGTGGGCTTAATCCAAGGGAGCGGGCGATATCTTTGTCCCTAACCTTCTCTATTTTTTCCAGCTGTATAATCGCATCTCTTAGTCTGCATGAGACTTCATGAAAGTGAATCATTGTACTCCTTTTTGTGTAGGGGATAACCTATGGGAGTATCATAATGTATTTTTTAAAAAAAATGTAGAAAAATGTCAAATTGTCATATTTTCTTACTGTCTATTTCGATGACGGTATGAACATTTCCTCTGGGGTTGAAATCAGCTGTTAGTTTCATAGCGCGCGGCTTGAGCTTTCTGAAAAGCGTATCGTAGATCTCGTTGGCAGAGTTTTCGTGGGAGATATAGCGATGCATAAAACTGTTGATGTAGAGTTTGATGGCTTTGAGTTCTATGACTTTCTTATGCGGCACATAGCTGATATGGATCGTTGCAAAGTCAGGATATCCTGAGCGCGGGCAGAGGCACATAAATTCAGGGAGCTCTATATTGATAGTATAGTTTTTTTTGTGTGGGTTGGGCCAAAAGTTCTCGGCGGCACTGATGTCAAATTTTCGTATCTCTTTTTCACCATATTTCATGGGCATTCCTTTAATTGTAAGTATTGATCAACTCTTTTTCGGAGATAGGTTTGCCAATGCCAAATCCCTGAAGATAGTCAATGCCGAGTGCCTTCAGTTTTGTTTTTTGTGCCTCTTTATCCACCCACTTTGCAATAGTTGCGATATGAAGGTTTTGGGACATTTGGATAAGAGAGCGAAGCATTTCGTAGGTGACATTGTCTTCTAGCTTGGTAACATAATCTCGATCGAATTGCACCATATCAAATCTGAAATGTTTCATATATTCCATGGACGCATTAGAGGATCCAAAATTATCTATAGCAATACGCAGACCTTTGCTTCTCATGTAGCTGAGTGTCTGGAAATAGAGACTGAGGTTATGGTGTGCTTTCCGTTCATAGAGCTCTATGATAAGTCGAGAAGTACTTACCTGACTCTCCTCTAGCAGTGCAAAGAGTTTGTCTTGAAATTCTCTATTTCTTAAGGAAAAGGGTGAAATGTTAAAAGTCAGAGAGATGCTTTCGTCCAGAAGTGGAAGCAAGGCAACCAAATGATGCACGATTGCAAAGTCATACTCTCTTCCAAGCCCAAGTCGATTGATGATAGGCAGATAGGTTCTGGGTAAAATATCTCCATGTAGATCAGATTCTAATTTTACGGAGACTTCGTACATGTCTACCTTTTCAGTTTTGGTGTTCAGTAGGGGTCGGAACTGAAAAGAGAGGCGTTTCTCTTTGATTGAGGTTACGATAGCATCCTCTGTTTGGGAAATACTAGAAATATCCTGAATCTCTTCCGTCTTTTCTTCTCCTCTGCAGTAGATATCATTTTTACTTAGGTCGTCCTTGAGGTGAATAATAGCTTTTTCTAGGGCATGATTTGTGTAAGTAATGACTGCAAATTTGTACTCCATATCAATACTGTTGACGGTATGATTGTCTTGGATAAAAAGCTCCAGTACATGTTTGAGTTCATCTTTTCTTTCGTCGATAGCAATGAGAAATTCTGCCCCATATCGCCTCCCTATAAGTGCGCTCTCAAGTCTATTCTCTTTAAGAGACTGGTTGAGTCTTTGGATCACATGATGAAGGAGTCTGTTCGCCTCCTCTACGCCATAATTTTCGTTGATAGAAGAGAGGTTGTTGATGATAAGCAGGGCAATGGTATTGGATCCTGATTTTTTGAGTTTTTTTTCAAAAGTCTTCTGGTTGAATCCGTGGGTTTCCTGATCTAGGAGTGTCTCCTGCGCATCCTGCTCGAGAAGAAAGTAGATAAAATAAATGGAGATAAAGATAACGGCACCCAAAAGAAGATAGTTTTCTGTTGTGAAATGCAGTGCACCTTCTTTGAGAAACACGATATAGACGATCAGCCCTATCAGTAGAAGTATCGGGATACCGGCTCTCAGTGCCAGCTTAAAGCGTCTCCCCCTCTCTTCTAGTTCTGATAACAGCATTAGACATCCAGATGCTTGACATCTTTGGCATGGGTTTCGATGTAGTTTCTTCTGGGTTCTACCTCGTCACCCATAAAGAGCGTAAAGGTGTCGCTGGCTACATCTACATCCTCTATCGTAACCTGAAGCAGTCTTCTGTTTTCTGGGGTCATGGTGGTCTCCCAGAGCTGTTCTGGGTTCATCTCTCCCAGACCCTTGTAGCGCTGGATATAGGCACCTTTTTTGGCAGAGGCCTCTACTTCGGAAAAAAGCTTCAGTAGATCCTTCTCTTTGAATTCTTCTGTGATATGTTCAGAAATTCTTTGGTGGATATAGACTGCCTCATTGTAGTGCGGGTTAGTGAAGAGGATATCATCTACGATCAACTCCTCCAAGCCATCTTTTGTCTGGACAAAGAGATGGATCTTTTCCTCATTGATATTCTTGCTGAGGATGTTATATCCCAGATCTTTGATATAGGTTTCGATGATTTTTGCCAGTTGTTTGGTGGTGCCGCCTACGACATCTGGGTTTTCGATCATGTAGCGAATGACCTCAGGCAGGGCGAAGCGCTTCTCTATCTCTTTGAGTGTCATCTTGTAGTATCCTACCAACTTGAAGAGATCGACCAAATCATTATGTCCCATGGTTTCACTTTCTATCGCAGAGATGCCGTTTTCAATGAGGAAATCATTGAGTGCCGTATCGTCCTTGAGATAGGTCTCGTTTTTGCCTTTCTTGTATCGATAGAGAGGTGGCTGGGCGAGGTAGAGGTAGCCCTTTTCAACGACAGGTCTGAGAAAGCGGAAGAAGAAGGTCATCAGCAGTGTCTGGATATGACTGCCGTCTACATCGGCATCGGTCATGATGATGACTTTGTGATAGCGTAGCTTCTCTTCGTCGAACTCATCCCCGATACCACAGCCCAAGGCGGTAATCATGTTTTTGATTTCGTCAGACTTAAGTATCTTCTCCAGCCTTGCTTTCTCTACATTGAGGATTTTACCTTTGAGTGGCAGAATTGCCTGGAAGACTCTGTCTCTTCCCTGTTTGGCGGAGCCGCCTGCAGAGTCTCCTTCCACCAGATAGATCTCAGAGATCTCCGGGTCTTTGCTCTGGCAGTCTGCCAGTTTGCCCGGGAGGGTGCCTACGCCCATATTGTCTTTGCGCTTGACCAGATCCTTGGCTCTCTTGGCAGCGTCCCTGCCTTTGGCGGCGAGGATGACCTGTGCCATGATTGCTTTGGCTTCGATAGGGTTCTCTTCTAAGTACTTTTTGAAGTTGTCAGAGAAAAACTTCTGCACCAGAGGTCTGACATAGCTTGAGCCTAACTTGCCTTTGGTTTGCCCTTCAAACTGAGGCTCAGGCACACGCACCGAGATGATGGCAATCAGACCTTCGCGGCAGTCGTCGCCGGTGATTTTGGTATTTTTCTCTTTGGCATTGGCATTTTTAGAGACATAGCCGGCCATGGATCTGGTGAGCCCTGCCCTAAACCCTGCCTCATGGGTACCACCGTCAGGCGTTTTGATATTGTTGACGAAGGTGAGTACTTTGTCGCTGTCTGCCTGACAGTACATGATGGCAATATCCATTTCGATATCATCCGCTGCACCCTGGAAAAATTGGGCACTAGAGAGAGGTTCTTTGGTGTTCATGTCCTCCACAAACTGCTTGAGTCCTCCTTCGAAATGGAAAGTCTCTTTGGTGCCGTCTCGCTCATCTTTGAACTCTATTTTGATACGAGGGTTGAGGTAGGCAAGTTCTTTGAATCTTTTTGTCAAGATTTCTTTCTGGAAGGTGACGCCCTCCGTAAAGATTGTGGCATCTGGCCAGAATTCTACCTTGGTTCCCTTCTTTCGGGTTTTTCCTGTTGGAACAAGCGGCTCCTGGGGGATCCCTTCTTTGAATGACTGCTCATAGACACTGCCTTCTCTGTTAATAGTCAGTTTCAGATCTGCAGAGAGGGCATTGACAACAGAGACACCGACACCATGCAGTCCACCGGAGACCTTGTAGGTGTCTTTGTCAAATTTACCGCCGGCATGCAGCACGGTCAGTACGACTGTTGCGGCAGAGATCTTTTCTGTGGGATGTTCTGCTACGGGGATACCTCGACCATTATCTTCGACGATGGCCGAACCTGCCTTGGTCAATGTGACCTTGATCGTATCACAATACCCTGCCATCGCTTCATCGATAGAGTTGTCCACTACCTCATAGACCAAGTGATGGAGACCTCTGACTGAGGTATCACCGATATACATACCTGGTCTTTTTCTTACTGCTTCGAGACCTTTGAGAACCTTGATATTACTAGCACCATACTCTGCCATTGTATACTCCGAAATATTGGATTAATTCTTTAGATTTTACCCAAAAAATGCTTTAACCCGGAATATGCCATGGGATGTTTGAGATATGACTAGAGAAGTGTGCCGTTTTGCTGTTTTTTGGTGTGTTCTACATGGATACTATGGGGGTCGAAATATTGATGGTACGCAAAGGCATCGATGGCGTATCTTCCGATCATGGCAGCATTGTCGGAACAGTATTCCAGCGGTGCGGTGTGCATGGTTTTTCCAAACTCCTGGCAGAGATTTTCATAGGCAGCACGCAGGTAGAGATTGGCGCTGGCACCCCCTACGATAGCGAAGTCTTTGATAGGCTCTTTGGCAAAGATTTTCTTGCTTTTTTGTAGTAGGTGCAGCTTGATGGCTTTTTGAAAAGAGGCACTTAGGTCAGCTTTCTCTTGCATGCTTATGTTTTGGGCACCACCACAGGCTTCTACCTTGAGGCGTACGGCATTTTTGAGTCCGGAGAGTGAAAAGGCGAGTAGCGGAGAGTTGCGCAGCGGCACAGGGAGATCAAAGTGCTGTTCGTCTCCTTGGGTAGCCAGTGCCTCGATGAGCGGGCCTCCCGGGTAGCCCAGTCCCATCATCTTGGCGACCTTGTCGAAACTTTCACCTACAGAGTCATCCATGCTTGTAGCCAGTATCTCCATATGTTCAAAATCTGACACACGGATCATCTGTGTGTGCCCTCCTGAAATCAGCAGCACCAACAGTGGAGAGATAGTCTCCTTCTCGATAAAGAGAGAGTAGATATGGCCCTTGAGGTGATGCACGGGGATGAGAGGGATTTTCTGGAGAGAGGCGATGGTTTTGGCCATCATGACACCTTCGTTGAGTGTGACGGAGAGTCCCGGCTGGTTGGTGACTGCGACTGCCTTGAGTCTGTCGATGTAGGGGAGTGCGCCTTTCAGGACTTCAGGTAAGCCTACCGCATGGAGTCTGGAGGCCAGTTCAGGCACCACGCCGCCATAGACAGAGTGTTCGGCTTCCTGAGAAATTTTGCGATGGTAAAGCAGTTTCTTGGTGGCGATCTCAGTGACAGCGATAGAGCTGTCATCGCAGGAGGATTCGATAGAAAGTATCATACTTTCCCCATAACAAGTTTTTCAATCCACTCCCACTTCCCATACCCGCTGTCAGCATTGATGTGTCCGGCCTCTTTCAGTACAGTGAGCGGTATATCAAAATGGGTTGCCATCTCATTGGCTTCGGAGAGTGTGATGTAGGGATCATTGTCGGAGACGATGAGGTGTGCTTCTGCACTGTAAAGATTCTCCGGCAGTGGTGCAGGGTAGAAGTCGTCCAGCCCTTCGATCACGGTATGCCGGCTTGGGGGTGAGACCATAAAGAGCCTCTGTACAAATATCAGCTCCTCTGCAGCAGCCAGATGAAACCAGAGGGTATTGGCAAGTGAATGGCAGACTACGGTATCGGGCTTGAAGTTGTGCAGATACCTTAATACTTCTCGTCTCCAGCGGTTGAGGCTGGGAAAATGAGGATGTTGAATGAGGGGAAAGCTGACCGTACCATAGTTTTTGGCGATCTCTGCGGCTAGTTCTGCCTGCCAGTGCGGGGCATCGGAGCCACCCCAGCCGTGAAGGATTAGGGTTTTCATGCATACATCCCGTAGGGGGCGATTACCATCACACCAATATGAATATGTATCCAACAATGGTGCGATGGCAATCGCCCCCTACAATGCCGTAGCATAAGTCCTGACCTCGCTATCTATCTCAATAATCTCTTGAACATTACCGGCCTTGACATCATGAAACTCCTCATACGCACCCAAGACGATCTCACTCATGCCGAAAAAGGAACATCTTCCTTGCTGAAACTTCTCGATGGCAATCTCATTGGCAGCATTAACAACGACACCCAGCTGAGGGTTTTTCAAGATATCCTCTTTAATGTCCCAAATGGGGTAACGCGCAGCAGTGATGGGGAGAAACTCCAGTGCTCCGATTTCCAAGAGATTGACAGGAGGCAGTATCTCCTCTTCGACCTTGCCTCTGAGGGCAAAGGCGATGGGGAGCTTCATATCTACTCCGGCAAAGTGTGCTGTCGTAGAGCCATCTTTGAACTCTGTAAGGGCATGGATCATGGATTTTTTCTCGATGACTGCATCGATGTTGGAGGTGTCAAAAAGCCACTTGGCTTCGAGGAGTTCAAAGAGCTTGTTGGTCATCGTGGCAGAGTCTATCGTGATCTTGTTGCCCATTGACCAGTTGGGGTGATTGAGGGCATCGGTGAAGGTGGCGTCTTTCATCTTTTCTATTTCCCAGTCCCTGAAGGCACCACCACTGGCGGTAATATAAAGCTTGGAGAAAGGGCGTTCTCCTATGAGGTACCAGAGTCCGAAATGCTCACTGTCGATAGGAACAATATGTTCCATGTCGATAAATTCCCCTCCCACTACCAGGGATTCTTTGTTTGCCAACGCTACTTTTTTACCCAGTTCTATGGATTTGAGGGTGGGGGCGAGTCCTGCATAGCCAACCAGTGCATTGACGATAGTAGGACTCTGACACTGCTCCAATAGTGCCAAGATGCCTTCTGCACCAGCAAATACATGAGGGTGATTGACCCGCTCTTTGTCAGCGGGATGGGCAATCGCAACATATTTGGGCTTGTGTGTGGCGATCTGCTGGTTGAGCAGGTCAATATTGCGACCGGCGACCAGTGCCTCTATAGGGATATCGTAGCGCTGGGCTATGAGGAGGGTATTGACCCCGATCGAGCCTGTGGAGCCTAGGATAGCGATAGATGCTTTCATCTAGTATCCAAATGCCTGGAGCAAGATATAGATCACGATGGAGGCAAAGAGATACCCATCGATACGGTCGAGTGCGCCTCCATGACCTGGGAGAAATGTGCCGCTATCCTTGACGCCTGCCTGTCGCTTGAGATAGCTTTCAAAGAGATCGCCAAATACAGAGCTCACAGAGGCAAGCAGAGAGATGACCAGTGCAGCAAAAAAGGAGATTTCCAGCAGCGAACTTCCCACCCACGCGCCTAACAGTGTACCCGCAGCAATACCACCAGCGACGCCTTCAAGGGTTTTGTTGGGCGAGGTTTCACAGAAAGAGGTCTTGCCTATGGCTTTGCCGGTAAAAAAAGCGCCCACATCTGTCAATGCGACAATAACAAGCATCCAGACAAGTGCACTCATACCGTATGCTAGATCGAGCATCCAGACAAAAAGCATCCCGGCCGTAGGATAAAGAAGAGGGAGAAAACCCTGTGGCTCTATCTTTCTCCAGTAGGCCAGTGATCCAGCAAACACTACCAGCGCAAACAGCAGCAAGTCAGAGGTATGAGGGTAAAGTCCTGCAGCAATCCAAAGCAGTATCGCATAGAGAAAAAGCCGTGTCTCTGTCGCATCAAAGAGCTTGGTGGCTTCATAGAATGCTACGAGATACACCACACCAAAAAAGAGCCAAGTGAGAAAGTTGTTGTCAATGATACCTACGATACTCACAACAAGCAGCAGTATGCCGGCTGTCTTCCATCGATCTATGTGGTCTGTGATAATTTTCATAATTTCTCCGTACACGATAAATTAATAAATTAGGTGATTATACCATGTGTTTGGTTAGCAGTGTACCCAATTTTAATTTTTAATTTTTAATTTTTATGTGGTGTGATAGCAATCACCCCCTACACGCGAATTTCTACACCGTCTTTTCTCACCGCGATGGTTTGGTACTTGTCGTACTCTACACTTGAGCCCTCTTGGATCTTGACAAATTTTCGCTTGGTGTAGTCGACGAGGTAGTCTCCAGGGCTTTTGGCGGAGAAGTCCACGCAGAGTTTGGCAGCAGCTTCCAGTACTGAGTCAGGGAGGTTTTGCTTGTCAGTGCGGATAAAGACATGCGACCCTGGAATCTCTCTGGTGTGCATCCAAATATCATTGCCCTTGGCAGCCTGGAGGAGTTTTTGGTTTTCATTGCTGTTTCTGCCTACCATGACCTTGTAGTCTTCTATCCAGAAGAGTTCTCCAAAGCGCATCTTCTCCTTTTTTCGCTGTTGTTTTCCGCGTTTTGGGACGAGGAGTTCGAGATCATAGAGGGTCGTTGCATTTTCGATGGCATAGAGAATATTCTCATAAAATACTTTTTTGCTCTCCAAATTGTCTCGTTCGATATGTACATTTTTGGCCTTGCTCTTGGCGCGCTTGGAGAGGTTGAAGTAGTGCTCGCTCATACGATTGACGACTGTGTTTTTGGGCAGGGGGATACTGACTTCTTTGCCTTCAAAATCATAGGCGTTGAGGACTTTATCGTAGGGTTTGATCTGGTGGAGGTGCGAAAGGATGATATTGGCTTGCTTTTGGTACTTCTGTGATTCCTGTTCCAGCGTATGGCTGTTAGGTATCTTTTTGAGTGCTTGGCTAATCTTTTGGATTTTCTTGAGGGTAGAAGCTTGTTTGACTTTCTTGGATTCCATGAGGCGTTGCTGTTGTTTTTTTGTGTAGATTGCTTCGAGATGGGTGTCGATGGTTTGGGGGTTGAGGGCAGGCACGAGACCTGCCCCTACGGGGGATTTTGAAATTGTAGGGGTAGGCCTTGTGCCTACCCTCGATTCACGCGCAGGAATCGGCAACAACTCCACCCCCGGCCTAATCACCCGAAAAGAGCTATCCGCATCGATATGTCTCAGCGCCTCAATAATCACTTCGTTCTCATCCAGCAAGATAGCATTGGTATTTTTGCCAGTAAACTCCAGCTGCAGGGTGATGCGTTTGTCTTTGTAGCTACTTTTCGGGGCGAGTTCAAAGCGTAGCACTCTGTCATCATTGGGTGTAGTAATATTGATGAGCTTGGAGGCAGAGACTAATGTATGCAGTAGAGTATCAAAAGGAGCGTTAAACCCCTGTAAAGGTCTTTGAGATGGGGCTTTGTAGGCATGACTATGCCCTCTGATCAGGTTGAAAAAGTAGGTATGCGTCTTGTCAAAAGAGAGCTCGATAGTGTTGTTCTCTACCCGTCTGGCTCTGGTGATGAAATTGAACTCTTTGAGGCGTGCAGCAATGGTTTGTAGTTCGTGTAGTTTCATGAATGAGCCCTTTGGCTCTCGTTCCCATGCTCTGCGTGGGAATGCATAGTGCAACCTGATAATACATATATAAAATTGTAAAATATTCCAAAGATTTGTATGCATTCCCGCCGAGGACGGTGGGAACGAGGTTTGATTTCTTGTTTGTGGAATTTTAGCATAAATTTATTTCGATATAATGCACCTGATACCTAAGACAACAGGACAGTACCATGAAACAAACTATTACAGAAAAAATCTTTTCAGAGCATGCAGGCAGAGCGGTGCAGGCGGGCGAGATCGTCAGAGTGCCGATTGATATGACGATTGGCAATGATATTACCACACCTATCTCTATCAGGGCATTCGAGGAGAGTGGGGCGACAGCGCTGGCCAACCCCGATGCCTTTGCGATCGTCATGGACCACTATATCCCAGCCAAAGATATCGCTTCTGCCAATCAGGCCAAGATCAGCCGTGACTTTGCGTATAAGCATGACCTGAAGTACTTTTTTGATGAAAAAGACATGGGGATCGAGCATGCATTGCTTCCTGAAAAAGGCTTGGTAATCCCAGGAGATGTGATTATCGGTGCAGACAGTCATACCTGTACACATGGGGCACTGGGTGCTTTCAGTACCGGAATGGGGAGTACAGATATCAGCTTTGCGATTATCACCGGTGGCAACTGGTTCAAAGTCCCGGAGTCGATCAAAGTGGAGCTTGTTGGTAAGCCGGGAGAGCATATCTACGGCAAAGATATCATTCTGGAGCTGATCCGTATCCTAGGAGTGGATGGCGCGCTGTATAAAGCGATTGAATTTACCGGAGACGGTGCGCAGTATCTAGGGATGGCGGATCGTTTCTCTATGTGTAACATGGCGATCGAAGCAGGCGCCAAGAGCGGTATCTTTGCGGTAGACGAGATCTCGCAGGCCTATCTCGATGAGCGGGCAGAGGCCAATGGTGGTTTGAGATCAGAGCCAAAGATTCATGCCTCTGATGCGGATGCCGTCTATTGTCAAGAGATTACGATCGATATGGCAGCGCTCTCTCCCGTGATTGCGTATCCTTTCCTTCCAAGTAATGGTAAGCCTATGGAGCAGGCAGTTTCTGATGATATCAAGATCGATCAGGTGATGATCGGCTCTTGTACCAATGGGCGTATTGAAGATTTGCGCATTGCAGCAGCGATCATGAAAGGCAATCGGGTTGCCAGGCACACCCGCATGATCGTTACGCCTGCGACGCAAAAGATCTTTTTGCAGGCACAGGATGAGGGACTCATGGATATCCTCATCACTGCTGGTGCTGTGGTCTCCAATCCTACCTGTGGCGCCTGTCTGGGAGGTTATATGGGCATCCTAGGCGATGGAGAGCGTTGTGTGGCGACGACCAACCGCAACTTCGTCGGCCGTATGGGAGCCAGAACCTCTGAGATCTACCTCGCCAACTCAGCAGTTGCTGCAGCATCGGCAATTGCAGGGAAAATTGTTGACCCTAGAGTGGCGCAAATATAGCTATATTTTCTCTCTACTCCTCCTTGTCCCCTATGAGATAAGGAGAAAACCCCTCAAAATTTAAAAATATATTAGAAAATATGAATTTTTGACTTTATTTATGTTATAATGGTGACTATTTAATACATGATAGTCAGGATGAGATGCAAAAAGTAGTGGTACTTTTTTTACTGTTGTGGGGACTTGGAATGACCCAAATCCATGCAAAAGGTACACTGGCAGGTACTGCGATACAGAACAGTGCCAATATCCATTATTCCATTGGTGGAACAGATCAGAATCTGACAAGCAACACGGACAGTTTTGTTGTGGACAAGATCGTGGATCTTGATCTCAACTGGCAGGATGGCGCGGCGGTAGAGGTCTCCTCGGGAGAGCAGTCGCGTGTTTTGACATTTTTGCTGAGTAACCTTGGCAATGGAGAGGATGATTTCAATATTACCTACGAACATAATGCCACAGACTCTCAGTTTACACCCACAGCCACACCTAGCATCTATCAAGACAGTAATGGAAACGGTCTCTTTGACCCTGACACAGATATCGAGGTCAGTAGTCTCACCCTTTCTGCAGATGCCAATATGACGCTTTTCATTGTCTCAGATATCCCACCTGATGCAGAGGCAGGTGCGCGCTCTTATGATGGCATCTTGGCTGTCTCACAGAGCCTCTCTGCAGTAGGTGCAGATCGTCAAATAGAGGTCGATACTGTGGTACGCACCAAGCAGGATAGGGATCAGGGTGCCTACCAAATCTTTGACTATTGGCTGGAGAGCCACAAGTCTACTGTTGTACATAGCGATGACAACCAGACCCATACCGGTACGCATATCACCTATACGATCACCGCTATTATCGGAGGCAATGCTGAGGGAAAGACAATCACGGCAGTATGGGTACATGACCTGATCCCTTCTGGAACAGTGTACCTGCCGGGGACAATGAAGCTAGACGGGGTATCTTTGACTGATGCAGCAGATGGTGATGCCGGAGCCTTTATTTCAAACAGAGTTGATATTCATATTGGAACGCTTAGCGGTACCACACCGCGAAAGGTACAGTTTGATGTACAGGTACAGTAATATGTTTGATGAAACACAACTTAAAACAAAGGATAAAAATGATTAAAAAAATATTAGTGATATGTGCAGCCTCTCTTTTAATGACAGCAAGTGTAGAAGCAGAACAGCCATCACCCGTCAGCATGGCAACACACTCTTATCAGTTGACTGTGGTCAAGGACAAACAGGGAAAACCTGTCAAAAAATGGCTCAAAGCCTCCAAGGTCGTCCCTGGTACAGTCGTCAAGTATGTCGATACGATCACCAATGATACAGATGAGATACTGACAGATGCCAGGGTTTCCAACCCGATCAATGAAAACCTCTTGTTTGTAGAGGGGTCGGCTGCTTCTGAAGCAAAGTTTTCGGTGAAGTATTCAGTGGATGGGGGCAAGCATTATGGTTTGCCTGCCCAGCTGTTCGTGGTCGGTAAGGACAAAAAGAAGCATCAGGCGCAGGCCAAAGACTATAATGCTATCGAATTTGTAGTAGCCCAAGTACCAGCACATAGCAAGGTGGATGTCTCGTTCAAGGTAAAGTTGAAGTAGTCCTTCGACAGGCTCAGGAACCCAGTCCTAGCTCATAGAGAGCAAAGATACGGTGCCTGAGCCTGTCGAAGGCAGACAGATAGCAAAAAAAGAGGCACAGCGCTCCCCGTCATGGGGGTGATGGGAAGCAACCTCAAAAACAAGGAGAAAATGATGAAAAAGATTCTAGTGACGGCATCGGTGATGGTGCTGGGCGCGAGCGGCGCTTGGGCGCTGGGGACAGAAGCGGGGACAAGTATTTCCAATGGAGCAAGTTTGAGTTATGATGTTGGTTCAACTACGCAAACTGTTGATACGACGGCTGATGATGTTTTTGTTGTGGATAAAAAGATTGATATGCGGCTTGTAACCGATGAGAGCTCTCATCTTGATGTATTGCCTGGCGATGCAGATAAAGTCAGGACGTTTACTTTTGAGAATGAAGGTAATGCTAATCAATATTTTAAATTTCATGGTAGCGATCTTGCTCAGAATGAAAAGCCAGATTACGCGGCTCCTGAGGACAAAGAAGACACAGGAGAGAGTGTAGATGCTATTGAAGTACGGTGTCAAAAACCGGATGGTACCTGGGAAGGTTGGAGTGGAAGTGACATAACAGTGCAAGTTAACAAAGATGCTACCATTGATTGTGAATTGCGTGCTGATATTCCAGCTTCAGTTACAAATAATAATGCGGTAATGAACGTTGAACTTCTTGCGACAGCTGTTACAGATAGCTCAGGTGATACTGATGAGAGTGAGAATAAAACTGTCGATGATACGCAGAGTGGTCCTGTCCTCGATGTGGTTTTTGCAGATGGCTTTGATGACGGAACACTTGGAGATGGTTCTGCTGCCAATGGTGTTGGAGACTCTGGTACTCCAGATGGAAAAGATGCAGCACGCGGTGGGTATATTTTGCAAAGACCAATACTCAGTGTTGTAAAAACTTCTTGTGTCACCATAGATCCAGTTAACGGGACAGCTCACCCAAAACGTATCCCAGGAGCGATGATTCGATATGTTCTTGATATTAAAAACACGGGAAGTTCGAATGCAAGTGGAATTACCGTTACAGATACCATCCAAAATACTGCTGCAATGGATTATGCTGGCATAAGCACCGCCTACGATAATGTTCGAACCGATACAGGTGCTTCTGCTTGTGAATGTGGCATAAGTAAACCAGATGGAGGAACCGGAACTGAAGTGGATAACTCGGGGGCAAGTCCTGATGTCAAATTTGAAAATATCTCTGTTGCGGCTCCCGTAGCTCCTGCAACTGAGAACCATACCTGTGTTTCTTTTGATATACCAATTTTATAAGGAAAAAAGTACTGTAGGGGGGGGTGCAGAGTAGTGCCACCTGCGTGGAGAGAGCTGTTGAATAGGAAGCATAAAGATAACATAGAGATGTCGGGGTCAAAGGATCCCGACTTACAATACATAAGAAGAAAGGAGAGCCAATGTTTTATATCGTGCGTAGCATGATGCTGTTGCTATTGTTGTCTCTCTTTTCCTCTTGGGGTTATGGGGCTGAGGTAGGTGATACGGTCTTTAATAGTGCGAACTTGACCTATCAGATGGGAGGCAGAGACAAAAACCTTACGACAAATGAGGTCAATAACACCGTGGTGCAGACCCCGGCGACGATTGAGTTTTTGGCTTTTGATCCTGCTGGAACGGATGAGACACTCCAGCCTACAGGCTATCGTGATGGTAGTGGTGTGTTCCAGAGCATGCCTGCGGCACAGCTGCCTGATGGCTCGACAGCCACACCACCTGAGACGATAGGTATGCAGGGTACGGCAAGCTATCTGGCACAGGATCTGGTGATCATCAGGGTGAGTGATCTCGACCAAAACACCCATGCCGATGCCAACGATACCCTAGATATCAATATCACTGATCCCGCCACAGGAGATATCGAGGTGCTGACACTGATGGAAACCTCACCCAACAGCGGGATATTTGTCGGCTACCTACACAGTACGCCTTCGGCACCTGTCCATGGAGATGGTGATCTAAGTGTGGCAGCAGGGGATCAGATCGTGGCTTCCTATAGTGACAACGGCACGCTGCGAGAAGTCACGGCAGAAGCGGAGATCGTGGCATTACAATTTAGACTCCATACCCTCAAGACTCAGTCCAAAGAGACGGCTGGTATCGGTGAGTTTGTTAAGTATACAGTGACGGTGGAAAACATCAGTAGTATCACCCTGCATAATGTACTGATAGAGGATAGAATCCCCGATGGGCTCAAGTATAGAGACGGTAGCTTCAAAGTAGAAAATCACCCTGCTGTAGGTACGCTTTCTGCAGATGGCAGAACGATCAGTTATGTCCAGCCTGTGCTGACTCCGGGGCAGAAAGTGGAGATTGGCTATGTGATACTCATCGGGGCAGGGATCATCGATGGCAAAGCGGTCAACCGTGCCTGGGCAAGCAGCCGCTTTGGGGGAAAATCCAATATTGCTGCTACGACTTTGCGCATCAAAGAGGAGCTGTATCGCAGCAAGGGCTTCGTCCTAGGCAGGGTCTATGATGCTAACGTTAGCTGCAAAGCATCCAAAGAGAAGGCCAAGGGCAAGACTGGCATCGTCGCCTCTTCTCCGGTGGCATCTGTGGATGGGGAGAGCAACAATCCAAAAAGCTGTGGCATCGGGGGGGTCAAGCTCTATATGGAGGATGGCAGGTTTGTCGTGACGGACAAAGAGGGCAAATACCACTTTGTCGATATCGCCAATGGTACCCATGTGGTGCAGATGGACGAGGAGAGCTTCAAGGGCAGGTACAAGCTGGCACAATGCCGGGACAATACCCGCTTTGCCGGTTCGTCTCGGTCGCAGTTTGTCGATCTGTATCATGGGGAAATAGCACGGGCAGACTTCTGTCTGGAGCGACTGCCTGGTGTGACAGGAGATGTATCGCTGAAGCTGAGCATTAAAAAAATCTCTACCACTGAAGTGCAGGTGACCCTAGAGGTCGCCAAAGATATGGGACTGATAGACCCTGAGGTTTTCCTTGCACTCTCTGAGGGCTTGGCGTATGTCAAAGGCTCTACCAGTAATCATACGGAGCCCAAGATCAGCGAAGAGATGATTGCAGTCAAACTGAACCATGCGCACAAGGTTACCTTGCGGCTCAAGACACTTGAAGGCGCTATTCCAGAAAAAGAGATCCGAGGAATACTTTACTTTGATACCGCCAAGAGCACAAACCAGCGCAGCGATATCGTACAGGTCGTATTTACCGCTGGAAAAAAAGGACAGATTACGCAGATCGTGCAGGCCTCAGACACGGTTTCACTCGAGTCTGTCGGAGGCAAAGCGCCTGTGGTTGCAGGAGACTACAACTGGACGAAGCAGACAAGGCAGGTCTCTATGCCTGACTATACGCCTGAAGAGGTGGATGCATTGGGAAAAACAGCAACGATCGTCTGGCCTCCCAAGGGCTGGATACCAGATATTCCTTCTACTCGTGTAGCGATCCTCTATCCTCGAGGCGGTAGTGTCGAGCTACGCCTCAATGGACACAAGGTCAGCCCACTCAACTATGAGGGAATCTTCCGAAGCAGTGACAGACAGATGCAGATCATGCATTACAAAGGGGTAGATCTGGCTGAGGGAAGCAATGTCTTTACCGCCGTGATCAAACAAGGCGGCAGTGTACTCAAGCGGGTACGCCGTGAAGTCTTTGTAGAGAGTCGTGCGCCCAAGCATATCGAATTCCTCCCTGCATACTCCTATCTGGTGGCTGACGGGGTACACAGTCCTGTGGTCGCTGTGCGGATGGTAGGGCCTTCGGGTCATGTGCTGCGTGGGGGTATGGTAGGCAGCTTCACTACCGACAGCAAGCATGCGCCTCAGGTCATGAGCAATGACAAGGGGCAGTACACGATTGACTCTGAGGGTGTGGCGTATGTCACCCTGGAGCCTACCGCCATCGCAGGAGAAGCGCAGCTGCATTTCAAACTCTATGGTGACGAGACGCAGACACTGACGGTGCACCTCAAGCCACACCTTAGAGACTGGATACTGGTAGGTTTTGCAGAAGGTACAGTCGGCTATCGTACGCTGCATGGCAATATGGAGTCACTGCGCCAAAAAGGGCACAAAGAGGGACTTTATACCAAGGGCAGGGTTGCCTTCTTTGCCAAAGGACGCATCAAGGGTAAGTGGCTGCTGACCATGGCGTATGATAGTGGACGCAAGAGAGGGGATCGCAAGCTCTTTGATCAGATCGATCCTAATGCCTACTACACCCTCTACAATGATGCCAGCAAGCAGGGCAGCGAGGCGCCTAGTACCAAAAAGCTCTATCTCAAGATCGAAAATGAGACCTTCTCCCTCCTCTTTGGTGACTACACTACAGGGCTGGACAAGACAGAGCTGAGTAACTATACGCGAAGCTTCACGGGAATCAAGGGAACCTATAGAGGCAGCAATATAGAAGCGACTGCCTTTGTCGCCAAAACCGATGAACTCTTCTTCCGTGAGGAGCACAGAGGCGATGGTAGCAGAGGGTACTATCAGTTGGGGCAGCACCCTATCATCGAAGGTTCAGAAGAGATCATGATCGAGGTACGTGACCGCTATAGAGAAGAGATTCTCATCGGAACCCGAACACTACAGCGCTACAGAGACTATGATATCGACTATGACAAAGGCACGTTGTATTTCAAAGACCCGGTCTACAGTACTGATACTGCCTTCAATCCACAGTATATCGTTGCCAAGTATGAGGTAGATGGGAATGGGAAGAGCCACTATACCTATGGGGGCAGAGTCTCTGCCAAAAGCAGTGATGGGAAATATGAAGCGGGTGTTACGCTGGTCAATGAGGAGACAGGATCAGGTAGCAACAGGCTCTCTGGTGTGGACTTCAGAGCGAAACTGAGTGAAAATCTGGCGCTCAAAGCGGAGTATGCTCAGACAAGCAATGGCGCAGAGGACAACAAGACCAAAGGTGAAGCCCTCAGTGCCAGTCTAGAGTACAGAGATGACAATCTCTCTGCCAGAGCCTACTACCGCAAACAGGATGCAGCCTTTGGCCTGGGGCAGCTCTCTGAGAGTCTCTCGGCCACCCGAAAGATCGGTGTGGATATCCATAAAAAACTGGATGAGAACTGGACATTGGCAGCGACAATTTATCAGAACAGACACTATGATGTCAATAATACTATCAATGATGAACATGTGGCGGAGCTCTCGGCAGCGTTTAAAAAAGGTGTATGGAAGGGCTCTATAGGATACCGGTATGCTAAAAATAGCGAGAGTGAAGCCACTCAACAGATCACGACCAAGATAGAGCGGGATTTCTATGATGGCAATCTAAGTGTCTGGGTCTCTCATGATCAGAGTCTGGGCAGCAATGAGGACAAAGCGTTCCCGACTAGAACAGCGTTGGGCGCAGATTGGAAATTTGATATTAATACGACACTGTTTGGGCAACTGGAGCGAAAGAGTGGCAGTGAGGGTGTCAGCTGGAGCTCTAGGGTCGGTGCGAACTATAAACCATGGGAAGACAGTGAGATCACCTATACCAGACTCTACGACTCAGGTAAGGATGGCTCACGAATCTTCGATACCATGGGGCTGACACGCACCCTTCTCTTTGGCAAGCAATGGAAGCTGAAGTTGGGCTATGAAAAGGGTATCGCCAGTGGTGATGGAGGCAGTGACAAGGATTTCGATGCTTACAATATCAACGCAAACTATAGCGCAGAGAAGTACAGTGCAGACCTTTCTGTAGGCTATAGAGATACCAGTAGCGAAGACAAGCTCAATATCGATGCAGGACTCTATATCAAGCAGAGCGAAGAGATCGGGCTGGCAGCAGCAATCGGCTATCACAAGCGCTGGAGTGATGCGACAGAGGATCGAGATATCGATGCGAAGCTGGCGTTTGTCTATAGACCGCTAGAGACAGACTGGATGATGTTGAGCAGACTGGATCTGATCGATCACTATATCCTGACGGACATAGAGGAGACACAGACCCGCAAACTGGTCAGCAACACCCACCTGCACTGGCAGCCAGATGACCAATGGGAACTAGCACTGCAGTATGGGCTCAAGCATGTGATTGATGAGATCGATAGTGAGAGATACAGAAGCTGGACAGATTTGATGGGTCTCACCGCCAAGTATGATATTAACGAAAAATGGGCCATAGGCCTGCAGGGATCGATACTGCACTCCTACACAGCAAACAATTATGACTATGGTTTGGGAGCATTTATGGAAGTGAGCCCCAAGAAAGATATGGTCTTCACTCTGGGTTACAATGCAGAAGGCTTCGATGATGAGGATTTCTCACAGCAGAACTATCATCAAGAAGGTGCCCACTTCAAACTGAAGATTAAGTTTGATCAAGAGAGTGTGAAAAGTTTGGCGAAGGGAGTGGTGAAGTGAGACGGGTACTTTTTGTTTTGATGCTTCTTGTGCCGATGTTTAGCTCGTTTCTTTTCGCTGATTTGCAGTATCTGACCAAAACGGAAGTTGCAGAAACAAGCTTGGAGAACCCTACCGCCAACAATTGGGATGCCAGTGATGATGCATCCATCCAAGTAGACATAGGATTCAGTTTTCCTTTCAATGGAACGGCTTATAGTCAGGTATGGATAAATTCTAACGGAATGATTTCTTTTAATTCGAGTAACACGGAATATAACAATCAGACATTACCAAGAAGTGCTGAACCACAAAGTATATATCCATACTGGGATGATCTGTATCGCCGCTCAGGAACAATTAAATATGAAACCTATGGTACAGCACCTAACAGGTATTTTATTATTAATTGGAGCAATGTAAAGCACTATAGTAATAGTGGAAATTATACATTTGAAGTTGTTTTGTATGAAGATGGTGCCATTAGGCTACGATATGATGCCTCTAGTGATGCAGATGGTACCTCCTATGATGGAAGCGATCCCGGCGCAACTATAGGCGTGCAAGAGAATACGACAAACTATGACCAGCATTCATACAATGCTGGAATAGATCAAACAAAAGATGTACTTTACTTCCCAACAAATATTTCCGGTCATGTCTATGAAGAACCCGATGGAGATTCTCAACCTGGCGGGGATGAAGTGTTAAAACCGGGTGCCACTGTGTATCTTTATCGTGACAGTGATACAAGTGCCGTTTACAAAATGACTACGACAGATGCTAATGGGTATTATCGCTTTGACAATATCTTTGCCAACGAAGTCTACTGGGTAGCGGTAGATTCCAAAACCATCCAGCCTGAGCAGTCCTTTACAGGTGGCTCTGACCAAGGGGATGTTTGGGCCGAGCAGACATACGGTAGTCCAGGTGCACAGTGTGCCGATGGTTCAGGGGGAACCATCACGAGAGCCTCTGCTGGAAGTTGCTTCGGAGGCAAGGATGGAGCTGTATCGGATGATGCGACATCGTACAACACATCCGAACATTTGATACGTGTCGACACCAACGGTCATAGCGACAATGAAGACAATGACTTTACCTTCAGTTTCAATGTGGTGACCTCGATCCGAGATGGAGATGACGACGGTAGCGCAGACAGAACCGTGCAAGGTTCTCTGCGGCAATTTATCCAAAATGCCAATGCTCTGGATGGTGCCAATGTGATGCGGTTTGTCCCAAGCGTGGCAAAAAATGAAAGTAACTGGTGGAGAATAACGCTCTCCAGTGCCCTCCCCCAGCTTTCAGACAGTCAAACAACGATCGATGGAATGGCATACAGCCTCAACGATGGTATAAGCATAGATAACAGCAACAGTGGAACTCAGGCTATGAGCAATCATATAGTCGGTGCAGGTACGGACGCTAGTGAAAATTCCGGAGATGAAGAGCACTTACCGATCTATGAAAATAAGGAGTTGGAAATCGATGGTGGCGGTACAACCAATATCTTTGACTGTACGCAGGGGAGCATTACGGTAGAGGATGTGGCTATTTATCATGGCGATACAGCTTTGAAAATGAATGACAGTAGTGATGATAATACTTTTCAACGACTTTATCTTGGTGTGCGTGCGGATGGCAGTGATCCCGGTGGTGGTAATTACCTCAGTCGAGCAGAGTATAGTTCATCGGGGGCATCCAACGAACGACTCTTAAACAATTATATAGCCTATGTGAGTTCGACAGCAGTCCATCTCAGTGGTACCGGAGAGATTCATGGAAACTATCTCTACCACAACGCCACGAGCAATACCAATAATGATGCAATCACCACAGAAGGAAACAGTGCAAAAAGAAGCGTGATACTTCGTAACAATTATATCGACGGAGCCAGGGGTTATGGGATTGAATCTTGGAGCAGCGGAGGAGGATTTACGATTGAGCACAATACGATTATTAATACAGGAGCAGATGGAGTAGAAAACGGGGGAATTAGAATTTTTGGCAGTGAAAGTACTCTAGCGTATAATGTCATTAAAAGCGCACAGGGAGCAGGAATTGCACTGGCTAAAACCGGCAATAAAAATATAATCAAGCACAATGTTATCTATGGTAATGGTGGTCTCAGCATTGATCTGGATCAAACACACACATCAGGGAATCCCAACGGAGACGGTGTCTCAGCGAACAATGGTACTACCGATAGCGCCAAACAAAATGACGACATGGACTACCCAGTCATTACAGTTGCAACCTATGATGGGAATACACTTCATATCGAGGGGTATGTCGGGAGCAGCGCGGGACAAAGTGCCTTTGGTAATGCGGATTTGGAAATTTATAAAGCGGATGAGCATGCAAACATAGAGGGAGATATTGTCGAGGGTGATGGAGCCAATGTTAGGCACGGAGAAGGGAAAGAATTTCTTTTTGATACCTGCCATACGGATGGGAGTGGTAATTTTGTATGTGACTATACAGTCAGCGGACTTGCAACAACAACCAAGCTTACAGGCACGGCGACACTGAATAGTTATGGCACATCAGAATTTGGAGCCAATAAAGTAATAAGTTTTCTTCCTGATATGCATATCATTAAAACCTCCTGCGTAATCGATGACCCGGTCAACACGACCAATCCCAAGAGAATTCCTGGTGCGACGATTCGCTATGCGATTGAGGTGAGCAACACGGGACTTGGGCAAGCTCAAAATGTCAAAGTAGAGGACAATATCAGTAATTATTTTGATGCTTCGACAATTACTAATCTGCAAATAGATGGTAGCCATGCATGCAACTGCTCCTCTCCTACATCGCCGGGCTCTAACGGAAACAATGGCGGTGTTAGCGACAATATCGTCACGCTGGATTATGATACGGTGAATGCCAGCACAACAGAGTGTGGGTACTTTGAGGTAAAGATCGAGTAACGTAATGAGGAAAACAATATTTTGGATTTTCCCCTTAGTGTTTTTTGCTTCTGCGGAGGTTATTACACCTGATTTGGAATACCAAAAAGTATCTAATGTTGGATATAGCTGGAAGACGGTCAATCTAGACAATAGTTATAGCGATGCCATTGTGGTCTGCACCAATGTCCTTCCAGACAATACTTATAATGAAGCAGTTGTCCGAGTTCAAAGTATCGGTACCAACAGTTTTCAGCTCAAAATACAGCGCCCAGATAATCGAGATCCAGGATATGCGACAGATGTCTATTGTGTCATCTCTGATGAGGGAAGCTACACGACACCAATGACATATGAAGCACATCATGTTAATTCGGCAACAACAAGCCGAAAGGGATCATGGAACACCAATACACTTTCGGTATCTTTGACTAATAGCTATAGTAATCCAACTGTACTTGGACAAGTAATGAGTTATAGTGATCCAAAATTTTCAGTTTTCTGGAGTCACCGATGTGGGACTAACAGTAATAGAAGAAAAACTCCTTATTCTGGTACTGGTAGTTTATGTGTGGAAAAACATATTAGCAAAACAACCGGAAGTAGAAGCGATGAAACATTGGGTTATATGGTTATTGAGTCTGGTGAGTACTCTTATAACAATATTGCTATGAAGGTAGCATTAGGGAACGATAAAATCAAAGGCGTTGATAACACTCCTCCACTTTATCGATACAGCTTAGGAGGATACTATAGCCATGCTGTTGCAACCAAAGAAGCCGAAGATGGCGGGGACGGAGGATGGGCTGCCATGTATGGTTCTTCTCCTCTTTCAGGTGGATATCTAAGTCTAGCCATAGATGAGGGTGTATCATCTGGTAGCAATAATAGAACTCATACAACAGAACAAGTGGGCTACTGGGCTTTTGGAGCGGAGACTATTACAGATTCTGCAAAAATGATTATTAATGGAGCCACTTGCAAATTACCAAAAACAACCCACAATTTAAGCTAAATTTCATGTAAGAAAAAGCCTTTGAAATCGCTAGAATGTTATAAT
>JALVVQ010000304.1 GCA_027023325.1 Campylobacteraceae bacterium
CCTTCTGCAAAAATAGAAGCGTTGGTCACAAACAGATCATCACCTACCAGCTGCACCTTCTGTCCGAGTACTTCTGTATGCTCTTTCCAGCCCTCCCAATCATCCTCACTCAATCCATCTTCGATAGAGACGATAGGATACTTGGCGCACAAATCTGCATAATACGCAGTCAACTCAGCACTTGTCAGCTCACGGTTCTCAGATTTGAGGACGTATTTTCCTGCTTCATTCACCAGCTCAGAAGCTGCTACATCCAGTGCGATAGCGATCTCTTCACCAGGCTTATATCCTGCTTTTTCAATCGCCTGCATAATCACCTGAATCGGCTCTTCATTGGATTTAAGATTGGGTGCAAATCCTCCTTCATCTCCTACCGCAGTACTCTCTCCCATATCATTGATGATCTTCTTGAGTGTATGATACACCTCTGCACAGGCTCTCAGCCCTTCAGAAAATCTGTCAAACCCTATAGGCATGACCATATACTCTTGAAAGTCCACAGAGTTGTTGGCATGTTCTCCGCCATTGATAATATTAAGCATCGGCACAGGCATCACCACTGCGTTGGCACCACCAAGGTATCGGTACAGTGGCATATTGAGTGATTTTGCAGCCACTCTGGCTACTGCCATAGAAACACCCAATACAGCATTGGCACCTAGTTCTCCATAGTTCTCCGTGCCATCTGCTGTCTTCATAGCAAGATCTACATCTGCCTGATTATAAGGGCTCATCCCAATCAGTGTCTCTGCCAATACGGTATTGACATTTTCTACTGCTTTGAGAACGCCTTTGCCCATATATCTCTCCCCGCCATCACGAAGTTCAAGTGCCTCCCGCTTACCTGTACTCGCACCACTGGGTACAATCGCACTTGCACTACTTCCATCACTCAAACTTACTGTCGCTTTGACCGTAGGATTTCCTCTGCTATCCATCACTTCATCTGCAACCACATCTTCAATAAAAACCATTTTGGTTCCCTTTGTATTATAAATTTATACTGCTATTTTATCGTTTTTTTCTATATAGTGAGGTAAAGGACAAGGAGTATACTGGCTGAGAGGAAGGGATTCGAACCCTCGGTGAGTTACCCCACACAGACGTTCCAGGTCTGCACCTTCGACCACTCGGACACCTCTCAACATATTTTGTAGCAGCAGATTATATCTAATCGTTTTTAAGATAGGGTGAAATTAATCACTTTTTTGTTATGATTTCGATGCCTCTTCTCAGACCTGTGCAACGGTTTTGAGAGACAATGGGTCAGGATGGGAACATAGCAGCCCACCTCTCCTGACCGGGTGCCGCAGCCATCTGGGGAGAGGTATTATCTCATCACTTATCAATCATCCAAACACTTTATTCGGAAACTTTTACGATGATGTTCACATCTTCCATACTTTTCCAGTGCTTCCATGTGCGCTTTGGTGCCATAGCCCTTGTGTTTCTCGAAACCGTACTGAGGGTATTGTCTGGCAAAGGTATGCATCTCTCTATCATGGGTGACTTTGGCAAGGATACTGGCAGCACTGACCTCTGCCACCTTCGTATCTGCCTTGACCATAGTGTTGATACCCACTACACCGAAGGTACTGTTGCCATCGAAGAGGTACTCCTGATTGCCCAGTGTATGGATGATCTCGGTTAGCCCCTCTCTCATGCATCTGGAGATGCCCAAGGCATCCACCCTCGCAGCCGAAAAAGAGACAATATGATGGAGGCTATTTTCTATAATTTGAGGATAGAGGCTTTCTCTCTTTGCTTCTGTCAGCTTTTTGGAGTCCATCAATCCCTCTATGGGGCGATGCAAAACCACCCCTGCGATGACGAGTGATCCTGCGATAGGGCCGCGGCCTGCTTCGTCGATACCACACATGTGTGCCTCCATTAATCTTTTGTTTACAGATGGTTGTTTCATAGTTAACCGTGATACCCTATACTATCAGTATCAGAAAGTTGAAGTTTGACTTTCGAGCCTTGTTTTTTTGTTTACACTCGCATAAAAAGAGATTCCCCCCTTGTTTACAACTCCTTGTTTCTTCTCTTTTTATGAACGCTCTTGAGATTCTAAAAATTCTAACATTTTTTGTTGTCCCATGCGCTTGGCATAGGCTGCTGCTGTCATGCCGTAGTTGTCTATATCCTGTGGATTGGCACCCTTGGAGAGCAGATAGGTGACTATCTCCCTATCATTGAAGGACGCAGCAAGCATCAACGGCGTGACACCACTCTTTCTCTTGCTTTCTCGGAGACTGATACCATGAGCCTCACAGAGCGCAATGATATCCATTCTCTTGTATTTGATGGCGATATCCAGTGCGCCTACACCCTCTCGGTTGACTTCTGTGATATCGAGTCCCGCATCGATCAGCATCTCTATGGCCTCTTTCGAGACTCTGTTACTCACTGCAAAGAAAAGTAATGATACTTCATCGGGTTCATCGAGATCATACTCAGCACCCATAAGTACCTCTTGTGTCAGATCAACCTCTCCTGATGCCAACCTCTTTTTGAGTGCTACCAGGTTGTCGTGCTTCAGTGCCTCTAGCAACATCTGCACTAAGCATTTCCTCCGAAAGGATTCATGCCGCCAAACATGCCCATGGCCTGTGACTTTTTATTGTCTTCGACCATTTTGCATACATCGTTGACTGTGCTGATAAGCAATAGCTGCAGGGAAGCCTTGTCGGAGAGCAAGGCATCATCAATCGTCATATCAATGATCTCTCCTGCACCATTGGCTGTGACCTCGATCATGCCTCCGCCACCCTTGGCGGTAAGCTGCACGGATTTGGACTGCTCCTGCATCTGGGTCGCCTTCTCTTGCATCTGCTCCATCATTTTGCCCATATTTTTCAGATCTAGTCCTTCAAACATTATAATAATCCTTCAAATTTTTGGGCAATCCCATTATCATCATCGAGGATGACGATTCTTGGCTGATAGGTGTCTGCCTCTTTCTCGTCCATAGTTGCATACGCGATGATGATGATTTTGTCGCCTCTGTGTACTTTTCGTGCGGCAGCACCGTTGAGACAGATATCTCTCTTGCCCGGCTCACCAGGAATCGTATAGGTAGAGAAGCGCTCGCCGTTGTTGACATTGACAATATCTACTTTTTGACCTACACGCATCTTGGAAGCATCAAGCAGTTCCTGATCGATGGTGATAGAGCCCACATAATTGAGGTTGGCATCTGTCACTGTTGCGCGGTGAATCTTGCTGTAGAGCATTGTGATATTCATAAGGTATTCCTTGCATCTATAATGGTGAGGAGATTATACCAAATTATACTATTACCGCGCTAAGCAAATACCTCAATTTTTGATGTAATGATTTCGTTCATAATCAAGGCAGCTTTTTGAAGGACTCGCCTTAGCGAATTCGAGAAAATCTAACGCAGAGTATGGGCAAAAGCATTGCACCCTTCGGGAAGAGCGATAAGAGGCAAACTGTAAGCAGATAAATTCTTGAATTACCTACGGGTAGTCCTACAAATTTCTCTACTCACATCTTACCTCTTCTCACTCTTTCAAAAGTTGAGGTATTTACTTAGTGCGGTAATAGTGACTCAGGTGCTATCGGCTCACCCCAAAATTCATCAGCAATCACATATTCATCGACCACTTTCCCGCCAATGATGTGTTCCTCTATGATTCTGTCAATCTTCTCTTTAGTGAGGTTGACATACATGGTATGACCTGGTTCGACCAGGATGACAGGGCCTTGTTGACAACGACTTAGGCAACCGGTCTGTATCGGCAGGGCTGTGGCAATGAGCCCTTTTCTCATCAGTGATTGTCCAAGATGTTGGAACAGTGCTTGTGACTCGGGGTCAGTCTGGCTGACACAAGAGGGCTTTGGCATCCCTGGAGGGGCACTCTGTTGACACTTAAAGATATAAAACGCTGGCTGTGGCATTCCGCTTACCATGGATAACTCCTTGAATTAAGAGTATTTTACTCTTTTATTCGCATTTTAGCAGAAAAGACTTAGATAATGATTGTATTCTATGTTGATAGATATCAACCTATCGTTTAGATTAGTCTACTATAATTGCTACCTAATATTTACATGGGAGACACAATGAACTATCCTGCATTTTTCGATAAAGTGCCGACACTGTTACTTCAAGACCCTTTGGGTGGATTTTTAGGTGCTTTTGATCAGGGGAGGGTGGAAATCAGTTATCTTGACTGTGCCAAATTGGCAGGACACTCTTGTCCTACTGTAGCCAGCGCCTACCTTTTGGCTCGTAGGGGTCTTGGTGAACTTTATCCTGAGGACTTACCTCAAAGAGGCATGATAAAAGTCGAAATGAGAGCAGCCAAAGAAGAGGGTGTCACAGGTGTGATTGCCAACGTTATAAGCTATATCGTCGGAGGAAATGACGAAGGTGGATTCAAGGGGATTGGTGGTACATTCAGCCGTCGGGATCTCCTCTCTTTTGGACATGCGGAACTGGAAGGCATGGTACGGCTGACACGCACCGATACAGGCGCTTCCGTCACTTTGAGCAGTGACACCAGCCAAGTACCGGGATCTCCGCAAATGATGCCTTTGATGCAAAAAGCAATGCAGGGTGCTGCCTCTGGCGAAGAGAAAGCACAATTTGGAACACTGTGGCAAGCGCGCGTAGAGGCTATGTTGCTCGACAGTGAACTGCAAGACAAGATCGTGACCATACATTAAAATGAAGGAGACCTACCTATGATCGTATCTCAATATATGACACCTGAACACAGAGCCTGTGATACCATTTTTGCCAAAGCAGAAAATCTTGTCGCAGGCGGTGACTGGGAACAGGCCGAAGAGGCATATGTGAACTTTGCCAATGACGTGCTGCTGCACTTTAAAAAAGAAGAAGAGACGCTTTTTCCCGCTTTTGAAAAACAGACAGGCAGTGAGCAGGGGCCTACACAGGTGATGCGTTTTGAGCATGAGCAGGTCAAAGGGCTCATAGGTAAAATGGCTGAAGCGATAGAGGGGAAGGACAAAGATGCCTATCTCTCTCTGGCGGAATCCATGATGATCCTGCTCCAGCAGCACAATATGAAAGAGGAGCAGATGCTGTATGCTATGTGTGATAGGGTGATTCCTCGCACAGACAGAGAAGCACTCATTGAGACTATGGAGCAGGAAGCACTTTGAACAGAGTTACCTTGGATGTCCGTACACTAGAGCACCCGAAACCTCTCGAATATGGTATCGAGGCACTGAAAAGTCTCGATGGTCACAGCTATATCTATATGCTCAACCGTAAAAACCCTATCCCTCTGATTCGTTTGGCTCAGGAGCACGGGTTTCAGACACTCTCGCATGAGGCTTTCGAGCAAGAGTGGCATATCCTTATCAGCAAAAACAAGGAGCTTCCACTTAAGGAGTATTTAGATGTTTGATCAAAATGGTCTCTCTCTTGACCAGGCACCCCCCATTCAAGTTGTCTTCGGTCTTTTCTTTATGGGTAGCCTCTTTGGTATTGTAGCTGGGTTGTCTCTTTTTTATTACGGTATCGATATCTACGACTTTTCTTCTACCGGCGCCATTGTCATGACGCACTTGTTAGCTCTGGGAGTGATGATGGCGTTTATGCTGGGAGCACTCTTTCAGATGCTGCCAGTGATTGCCGGTGTTGTTCTGGATGCACCTCTGCCCAAGGCTACTATGGTAAGAGCTCTCCTCTTTGCAGGTGTCGTAACACTTATTTTTGGTTTTGTATACCACCTATCCTTTCTTTTCTTGTTCTCCTCTGTTTTTCTAGGATCTTCCCTGCTTTATATCGGCGTCACTATGCTGATTCGATTACTCAAACTCTCTCATCACAGTGCTTCATCCAAAGGCATGCTCTTTGCATTGGGATCGCTTTGTGTGCTGGTACTATTGGGGCTCTATCTCGCACTTACGCATGCACAGATGGTAGGAGGAGAGTACTTTCTTCAAATCAGAAAACTTCACTATAGCTTTGGTCTCTTTGGCTGGATAGGGTTGCTTATCGTCTCCATCTCTTTTCAGACGGTAGAGATGTTCTATGTCACGCCTGCCTATCCCAAAAGCATGAGTCGATATTTGCCTATGGGGATATTTTTGGTTCTCGTTGCTATGATTTTTGTCATACTGCTCAAGCCTGCTATGGCGGCATGGCTTCAGCCTCTTTTATACCTGGGGCTGGCACTCTATGGTCTGGTCACACTATTGCGGCTCTCCCAGAGAAAAAGACCTTTGGCAGATGCCACCATGTGGTTTTGGAGGATGGGGATGGGAAGCCTTATTTTAAGCATGCTTCTCTTGTTGATAGCACATTTTGGAGGGGTTGATACACTTTTGCCTAGTGGAGCGGTGCTCTTTCTCTCTTTTGCGCTTAGTGTGCTCTTTGCTATGCTCTACAAAATCATTCCTTTTCTTACATGGTTTCATCTCAATGCACAAGGTTACTTTACAGCACCCATGATGCACGAGGTAATCCACCCTAAAACTGCTAAAAAGCATTTCTGGATTCACTGTGCCATGGTGGCA
>JALVVQ010000305.1 GCA_027023325.1 Campylobacteraceae bacterium
TGCTTGATAAGATTAAAGGTGCCTACTGTCTGGTCATACAGAGCCGTTCCAAAATGTTTGTGGTGCGTGACCGATTTGGTATTCGACCATTGAGCCTAGGAAAGCTCAAAGATGGTGGTTGGATCGTGGCATCTGAGACCTGTGCCTTTGATTTGGTGGGTGCGGAGTTTGTACGCGATGTGAGGCCAGGAGAGATGTTGATTTTTGAGGAGGGTAAAGAGCCCTGCTCCAAGCAGATATTCGAGCCTGATCCTCATCCTTGCGCTTTTGAGTATATCTATTTTGCCAGACCCGACTCGATCATAGACGGAAAAAATGTCTATGAGATGAGATTGAGAATGGGAAGAAAACTGGCAGCAGAGGTACCAGCAGATGTGGATCTGGTACTCCCCGTACCGGACTCTGGGGTTGCAGCAGCCAAAGGCTATGCAGATGGGCTTGGCGTACCTTTTGAGATGGGAATCGTACGAAATCACTATGTAGGTCGTACCTTTATCGAACCGACACAAGAGATTCGTGACCTCAAGGTCAAGCTCAAACTCTCGCCGATCAAGCATATGATCGCAGGCAAGAAAGTGGCGATTATTGATGATTCTTTGGTCAGAGGCACCACCTCAAAACAGATTGTCAGAATGCTTAAGGAAGCTGGTGCGGCAGAGGTACACATGCGCATCGCAGCACCAGAAATCAAATACCCCTGCCGCTATGGTATCGATACGCCGACCAAGCAAGAACTGGTTTCCACTCGATACACGCCAGAGCAAATTTCTTCGGATATGGGTGCGGACTCATTGGGCTTTCTTTCTATCGAGGGATTGAAAGACTCATTGGGTAGTGATCGTGCTTATTCTTTGGTGAGTTTTGATGGGAACTATTTTGCCGGGGGCAATGCCGACAGCCCAGGGTGCAGCACATTTGAGCAATAGCTTAGACAGAGATGCCCTTTCTTTGTCTAGGGTTGTGCGGTGATATACCTTTTTAATTTTTGTGTATAGACCAGTCCGATACCCAGCATACCCAGCGTGACAAGATAGAGCGTCGTGTAGCCAAACCACTCCAAAATGAATCCACCAGGAATAGAGAAGAAAAGTCCTAGAGAAACAATGGTCGATTGTATCGCTACATAGACGGGTCGTTTGTCTTCAGGCGCGATTTCCAGGACGAGGTTAGTATCTGCATTTCTAAACCCATCCATCCCGACACCGAAGATAAAAAATATCAGTGCGTAGGCAATCGCACCTTTGGCAAAAAGTGCTATCAAAAAAGCAGTCAACATAAACCCATAAGCTGTCTGAAGCATGCCTGCATAGTTAGGCGCAAAGCGTTTCCATAGAAACATATTGCCGATCATGCCCCCAATCATTTGAACGGTGATAAAACCACCGATCATCCATCCGGTGAGCTCCACAGTCTCTTTGGCTTTGATAATCACAAAGGGCATCGCAAGCAAAAAAGAGTACCCAAGAAGTGAGACTTTGATTTGTAGTTGTAGCCTTTGGTCTGCAGAGAGCAGCTTCTTGCTGTTTTTCAGAAATTCTAGAAAACTTTTTTCTCTGCTGTTGATATTTTTCTTAGGTGGCTCCTTGATAGACCCAAAGGAGGCAAGCCCTACAACCATAATCAGTGAGGAGATCATAAAAAGAAAAGCATAATTGTTGGGTGCCTCATAGTTGGCAAGTACCCAGCCTGTGATACCGCCGCTGATGATGGCACCCAATGCAGAGAAGAGCTGTCTGTTTGCCATGGCAGAGCCACGCTCCTGAGAGTCAAAGACTTTGGCGATGATCTCCTTGAAGTAGATAGCGCCAAAACCGGCAGAGAAGGAGAAGGTAAAAAAGAAGATCCCAATCAGCCAAAGCGTGAGGGTAGGGTTGCTGTCTCCTACAAAGTAGATGCTTGCTCCCACGGCGAACCAAGAGGCAAAGCGGAAGAAAAAGACCCTGTGCATATACTTCATCACCCGCTCATAGCTTTGGGCATAGAAGGCAGCAAAAAGCTGTACGGCGATGGCACCACCTCTGAGCAGTGAAGCAAAAACCCCCACCAGTATCAGCGAGTCACTGAAGTGATGCACGAGCAAGGGCAGTATGGTGGCAGGCTCTGCTACAGTAGTGCCTATCGAGAGTAAAAAAGCATGAATGCTGCTCTTGGCATTATTGATCTTGTAGGACACTAGCGGTTCGCCTTTTCCTCTATGCCGCTGGTACCAAACCTTCGTGCCAGCTCCTGCTTGACCCTATCTGGTGTGATGTCGCGACTGCCCAGACCTACCAATGCATGGTAGAGCAGGTCAGCAGCCTCATAGATGACCTGTGCATCACTCTCTTCGTCTATAGCAACAGCCAACTCATCTGCCTCTTCTCGTATCTTGGAAAGCAGCAGTGTTTTGTCGTCGAGTAGTTTACGAGTCCAGGATGTCTCGGAAGTTTTGGCACTTTTTCTCTCCAAAATCGTATGATATAGCGTATCGACCACGCCATACATAACTGAGGTATCTATCTCCTGCTCGAGGATCACTTTGTCCTGTGTGACAGAGGTAAAAAAGCAGCTTTTTCGCCCAGTATGGCACGCAACACCGTTTTGTTTGATCTTGAGTACCACGGTATCGGCATCACAATCAAGCAGGACATCAATGACCTCTTGTGTATGGTTGGAGCTCTCACCCTTTTTCCAGAGGCGTTGACGGCTTCGGCTATAGTAGTGTGCGTATCCGGTAGAGAGTGTGAGGTTGTATGCTTCTTCATTCATGTAGGCGAGCATCAGTATCTCACCTGTGGAAGCTTCTTGTGCGATAGCAGGGATGAGGGGATTTTTGTTCCAGTCTATGGTCATGATGGTTTCTCCATGGTAGGGTGTTGTGCCCTCACAACACCACTTGTATTATTCTATTTTTGAAGGTGTTGTCGGGGGACAACACCCTACGAGATTATTGCTGTGTGCTGATCTTTTGTTGTTTTCCCTTGGCATCTACCCAGATATTGGGTACGGCACCACCAGGGGTGAGGAAGATCTGTGCATCTTTGTTGACGCGCAGGGCATCGTTGAATTTCGCCTGGGTCTTGATCTGCTCTAATTGGAGCAGTTCAGAGGTCAAAGAGTCAGAGATGAGTTTGTTGGCTTTGGCCTGAGACTCTGCTTTGATGCGAATCTTGTCTGCTTCACCCTGGGCTTCGATACGGTTTTTGTCTGCGATACCTTCCGCAGTCGCGGCACGGCTTTTGGCATCGATCTCTGCTTTTTGCTTTTTCTGTTTCGCCATTTGTACCTGATTGATCTGCTCTTGCACTTGCGCAGGGAGGTTGATATTTCTCAGGTCGACAGCGAGTAGGGTGACGGGTTGGTTGGGCTGAAGGTCTACCTCTTTGCGGATATTTGTCTCTATGAGATTGTTGATCTCTCCCCGCTTTTCGGCCATCTCTTCAGCAGAGTATTGTCCGAGTACATTACGGACGACTTTTCGTACTTTAGAGTTGATGATCTTGTCTTCCCATCCGGCACCGATGGTGGCGAAGATCTGAGGTGCACTGGCAGGTTTGAGTTGATACTGTACAGCGATATCAATACTGACATTGAGGTTTCTCTTGTCTTTGACTGTGATGGCAGGATTGTATTTGACGCCCCCTTCATACTCCTGTCCACTGTAGGATTTACGCTGGACATCACTGAAAGCACCGCCGGAACGATTGCTATAGACAATCATACGAGACTTGATATTGACAGGGATGACCTCCTGGATGACAGGGATGAAAAAGTGTAACCCTGCATGCAATGGCTCTTTTTCAAATTTACCCATATTGACTTTGATGCCTACCTCTCCTGAGTTGATGATCGTAAAGGGCTTAAAGGTAAAGATTAAAAAACCGATAATGGCAAGTATGATTAGAAAGGAGGCACCTTTGCCTCCGCCACCCATTCCCTTGAAGGGATTTTCTATGTTGTTGCTGTTTCCACTGTTTCCATTCGTGCTACCCGAGGGCTTTTTCTTTTTAAAATAATCATTCATATCTGCTGGCATGGTTTTTCCTTTTTGGTGGGGCCGAAGCCTCCACTGCTTTGTTTTATTGAATCTTTTTAAATATAAGTAAGATAGTGCTTGTAATTCTCATTTCTTCCGTGTACGACATCAAAGTAGGCTGTCTGGAGAATTTTTGTCATCTCTCCACGACTGCCATTGCCGATGACTCTATGATCGAGAGAGCGTACGGGTGTGACCTCAGCTGCGGTACCCGTGAGAAAGACTTCATCTGAGATATAGATCTCATCTCTGGTGATATTGCGTCGCTCGACGGGGATGCCGAAGTCTTTGGCAAGTTCCAAGATCGTCCCCTGAGTGATAGACTCCAGTGAGTTGTCATTAGGAGGAGAGATGAGCACGCCGTCTCTGACGACAAAGATACACTCGCCTGTGCCTTCAGCAATAAAGCCATTTTCATCCAGCATTAATGCCTCTTCAAAGCCATTTTCAATGGCTTCGTACTTTGCCATCTGGGAGTTAAGATAGTTGGCAGCAGCTTTGGCTTTGCCAAAGGTGGAGCGGTTGGGGTTGCGTGTGATAGAGGAGGTACAGCAAGTGATGCCATTTTCCAGCCCTTCATCACCCAGATAAGCGCCCCATTCCCAGGCAGCGATCATGGTGTTGACCGGTGCTTTTTTGTGGTAGATGCCCATAGCGCCATACCCTAGATAGATCAGAGGTCTTAGGTAGACATTCTCTTTGAAGTCATTTTTTCGCAACAGGTCGATATGTGCCTGCTTGACGACCTCATAGTCCATATTGGGCTCTATGGCTACGATCTTGGCAGAGTTGTAGAGTCGTTTGCAATGTGTTTCAAGTTTGTAGATCGCCAGACCATCGGCTGTCTGATAGGCCCTGGTACCTTCAAAAACCGCATTACCATAGTGTAATGTATGTGTCAGTACATGTACCTTGGCATCTGCCCAGGCCACGAACTCTCCATCCATCCAGATTACTTTTGCTTCGTTCATATGTCGATACTCCCAAGTTTATAAAGTTGGAGAGTATATCCAAAAAGTAGTAAAAGGAAGCTCAAGAGAGTCTTCCTGGGAGTATTCTTTGGAGCAGGTCTAGTGTTACCATTGGTAAAGAAAATTTGGCAGAAAGAGGATAACTTTGCATGATTTGATATATGTCAAGAGTCGTAGATTTGAAACAGAGTAGAATAGTACCGTGGAAGGAAAAATAGAGCCAGTGCATCGGTTGGTTCTACTATTAGGGCACCTCTAACAATAGGTAGTATCCACAACATCTCTAGCTTTTGTCTAGGCTAGGCACTCTTTTGAATCCCTAGCCTTAGCTAAGGTAAAAAAGAGTAACAACGCATAGGTGAAAGCTAGAGATGCCCGAAGGGTGGGCTTTGCAAACGCAATATTGCACAAGATATTTTCTTCGCCTTAGCTACGGCTAGGACTCGAAAGCATTTTGCACAATCTTACATTTGCAAAACCCATTGTGGATACTACCTATTGTTAGAGGTGCCCTATACTATGTTGTCTGGTTTCCAGATCAGTGTTGAATAGATTGGGCATTTGGCTCCATCTTAAACCAAAGGAGAAAATATGAAATTGAAACGAATCTTAGGTATGGCAGCTGCAACAAGCTTTGTAGCTAGCATGGCTATGGCAGGTACTTCGAGCATGAATTTTGCACAAGTATTTGAAAAAGAGTGTCAGGGATGTCATGGCCCTATCCACCAAGGTGGTGTGGGATCTGACTTGAGACCAAAAGCACTCAAGAAAAAGAGTAGAGAGTTCCTGGCAGAGACTATCTTGAATGGTAGAGACAACACTGCTATGCCAGCATGGAATACAACATTTTCTAAAGATGATGCAAGTGGTATGGTTGATTACCTTATGGACTGGAAAAATACAGTTGAGCTAAAGCTGAGCTTTGATGAGGTACATAAGAGCTGGACCAAACTGGCTGATCGCGAAGCACTGGCAAAAAAGTATCCTAAAGCAGCAGATGTGAATGATGTCAAAGATATTACTTTTGCTACGGAAAGAGATGCTTCTTTGGTTGACTTTATTGACTCAACTACAGGCAAGGTTCTCTCTCGTCACAAAGCTGGATTTGCTGTGCATGTCACCGTGACCAACAAGCATGACCCAAGATATGCCTACTCTATCTCCAGATCCGGAAAGCTGACCATGTTTGATATCGCAGCACCAGGGCAGCCTGCATTGGCAACCGTACAGGTAGGACAGGAGTCCAGAGGTTTGGCAGTATCTCCTGATGGAAAATACATCATGGCAGGTAACTACAACCCAGGTGGTGCCGTACTGTGTGATGCGAAGACACTAGAGCCGCTCAAGGTCTATGACACAAGCCGAGTCATCGATACAGACGGACAGATCGGGCCAAGTCGTGTGGCTTATATTGCAGACACACCATATGGGCCTTATTTCTCATTTGCGCTCAAGGATGCAGGTCATGTCTATGTGGTAGATTATAGCAAGCCTGACT
>JALVVQ010000306.1 GCA_027023325.1 Campylobacteraceae bacterium
CAACGATACCGTAGCGTAATCATTTTTTTTGGATAGCACTGCTTGCATAGCAGTGCTGTTTCCTCCCTTCTCTAACCTTTAAACCATCCTTTTATTCTTTCAAATGTACTTTCAAAGTTACTTTTATGTGGACGACTTTCGACACCATAGCTTTCCTGTATGGCTTCCAGAAGCTCTTTTTGTTCTTCGGTAATCTTATTGGGTAGGATCATCTTGACTTGGGCGATTAGGCGTCCTTTTCGTCCAGAGTGTACATCTGCGACCCCTTCTCCCTTGAAGACAAACTGCTCTTTGTCCCTTGTCCCCTCTTTGAGATTTAATTCGATTTCACCACTTAGCGAAGGGATGGCGATAGTCTCACCCAAAATACACTGGGTGAAAAAGACGGGTACAGCGATGTAGATATCGTTGCCGTCTCGTACAAAATGTTCATCTTCTTCCACATGGAAGGTGACATAGAGGTCACCTCGCTGCCCATGTTTGTTCTCATTGCCGTAGCCCGCTACCCTCAGCCTGTTGCCTGTGTCTATGCCAGCTGGTATAGCAAACTTCACAGTCTGCTCTTGTGTCGTGTATCCTGCGGCATGACAGGATCCACAGGCTTCTTGTGCAGTCTGTCCGCTGCCCTGGCACTTGGGGCACTCTTGTGCAAAGGTCATGAAGCCTTGTCGCATGACGACCTGCCCACGCCCTTCACAATAGCCACATGGCTGCATTTTCCCCTCTTTGGCACCTGTACCATGGCAGGATGTACAAGGGCTCTTGTAGTCAAGTGTAATCTCTTTTTCTACACCAAATACAGCTTCATTGAAGGGTAGATCCAGTGTGATCTCAAAATCGAGTGCATACTTGGCAGAAGGATCTCTACGCTGTCCCTGTCCGCCGAATCCTCCGCCGAATCCTCCACCAAACATAGAGTTGAAGACATCCATGATATCGTCCATACTGTTGGCATGGAAGCCTGCGCCCTGTCGCTCCAAGCCCTCTTTGCCGTATTGGTCATAGATGCGTCGTTTTTCCTCTTTCCCCAATACATCATAGGCTTCATTGATGAGCTTAAATCGCTCTTCTGCCTCTTTGTCTCCCGGGTTTTTGTCTGGGTGATATTTGATCGCCAGTTTTCGGTAGGATTTTTTGATCTCAGCGCCTGCAGCGTCTCTACTTACTTCCAGTACTTCGTAGTAATCAAGTGTCATATGGTTCCTCTGAGTATAAAGATTTTTCTGTCAAAATTGACTAGATAGAATTTCGGCATTTTACCATATTATTTTGATATAATGGCAAATAAAAATAGAGATGTCCCAAAGGAGTGCTTCATGGTCATGCATATAGTAATGTTTCAATTTCAAAAAGGAACATCCGAAACGATAAAAGAAGAGATTAAGCAGCAAATAGAAGAACTTGCCGATCTGGTGCCTGGTCTTTTGAATATAAAAGTAGGGCACAACTTTGCCCAAGAGGATCGTGCGATGGATATGGTACTGATCAGTCACTTTGAGAGCAAAGAGGATCTGGACTTCTATGCGACGCATCCAGAGCATCTCAAAGTAGTGGAATATATCAAAACAGTAGCAGAGTATACCAAAGTGGTGGACTTTGAAGCATAAGGTTGCAGCCTTTGAAAATCTGGTTGAAGCTTTTCATGCGCTGCCAGGCATCGGCAAAAAAAGTGCAGTAAGGCTGGCCTATCACATTGCGGTGGAGAATGGTTTTGTCGGAGTAAAGCTGGCACAGGCGATTGAAGATGCTGTAGAGACAGTGCGAAAATGTCTGCATTGCCACAATATGAGTGAAGACGAACTTTGTGGCATTTGTGCAGATGAGAGCAGAGACAGAAGTAAGCTCTGTATCGTGCAGAGTGCCAAGGATATATTGTCCATAGAGGAGAGTGGGGAGTTTGGCGGTGTTTATTATGTAATCTCCAGAGTGGAAGATATGGATACGCGTCACCTGAAAGCTGCGGTAGAAGGGGTAGATGAGGTGATCTTTGCTTTTCCTCCCAGTATTGCCACGGATACGATGATACTCTATATTGAAGATAAGCTGGAAGGTACCCCCGTGGTATTTACCAAGATAGCCCAGGGTGTCCCTACCGGGGTAGAGTTGGAAAATATCGATATTATGTCGCTGTCTAGAGCCCTAGAGTCAAGAGTAAGGATTTAGGGGGTCTTTGATACTATTTTTGCCCGATACTCCGGCAGTCACAAACGCAAGCGCCCATTTCATGGGTTGAGTGCTCCTTTGTCGCATCGGGCAAAAATATTTCAATGTATTTACGCCTATTCCATACTCATTTTATGGATATAGTTTTGTACGAAGGTACGCACTTCTGCATAGACAAAGGAGTCTTTGTAGTCCTTGATCTTTCCGCCGCTGGCATTGGGGTGCCCGCCACCATTTCCAATCTCAGCCGCCATGAGAGAGACATCGAGTTTGTCATTGCTGCGCAATGAGAAATTACCACGGTAGTTGACATCCATATAGAAGTCCATCTCTGAATTTTCCACTAGAAAAGTATTGCCGATAATAGAGGTGTTGCCTACATTGTAGCCGAGGATACCTCTATAGCCTTTGTAGCTAATCTCTAGTCGTTGTTTTTGTTGGGTGAGCAGTCTGGTGACATAGAAAGCGACAAGGTTGTCTTTGGTGTCGTTTTCTTCCTCGATAAAAAAACTTTTTTTGATCTGGTGCAGCGAATCATCGAGGAGAATAGGTGCATCCTCGGTATCGATCCTCTCTCTGCCCGCTTCTATCAAGGAGATCTTGAAGAGCCTATCCTGTTCGGGAAACATGATGCGGTTGATCTCTCTGGCACCTGATATCATGCCGAGCATCACCTTTCCATAGCCAAACAGGCTGTCTTGGTCCAGCCAGATATCCACAGCATTGATGGCTTTGGTGATCTTGGCATACTGGCCCTGAGTGTCAAATCCGTAGGTCTCCTGAAGCCAATCATAGGTGATCAGTGTGGCAGAGCGGTTGGTGTCTAGAAGATACCAGTCAAACTTTTCTGCTGCGCTGGCACCGGTAGCATGATGATCGAGTAGTTGAAGTGTGGCACCCAATCGTGCTGCTTCTCTCTCGATATAGTGTCCCTCTTTGGTCGTAAGGTTGAGGTCGGTAATGAGTATGAGGGCGTTGCGTGTCTTGTCTAGGAAAATGTCACGCTCCAACTGTGCGACGATCTCTTCGAGTCTAGCCCTTACCTCCGGCCCATAATTGGCATTATAAAAGTGTGCCTGAGTGAATTGCTTGGCGCTGAGATACTGACAGCCGTAGCCATCCAGATCGATATGTGAGAGATGATAGAGGTGTTGTTTGGTCATGGTATAGTTACTTTCTTTCTTTGTTTATTTATTTGTTGAAATGAGAGATTAGAAGATATCGCTGAGCATAAGCCCATCCAAAAAGTTATCTATCTTTTTCTGGAAATTGGCTAGAAAAGGGGAGATGATGCAGGTACCTACTGCGCCGTTGGGACAGGTATCTGCATGTTCGAAACAGTTGAATACAGCAGGGGATTTCCCCTCTGCTGCATAGATGATACTGTTGACACTGATTTCAGATATATCTCTCGAGAGAATAAACCCACCGGCTGCACCTCTTCGGGAATCCAAAATATTTGCTTTTGCCAGACTTTGAAGAATCTTTGCAAGAAAGCTCTTGGGGATATTGAGCTCCATGGCAAGCTGTTCGGCACCGACGGGCTTGTCTGATTTTCGTATCGCATCGAGGGAGAGTAGGGCATATTCGCTGGCTCTGGTTAATAACATAAAAATACCCTTTAAAATAGTTGTCATATTGTATTAGGAGCATTTTACTCTAATTTCTGTTATTTTTCCCTTGGCTGTTATTTTTATATCCCTCTTAGTTTATTATGCTAAGATTGCGTTCATAATTACCGCACTAAGTGAATACCTCAATTTTTGATGTAATGATTTCGTTCATAATCAAGGCAGATTTTTGAAGGACTCGCCTTAGCGAATTCTAGAAAATCTAACGCAGAGTATGAGCGAAAGCATTACACTCTTCGGGAAGAGCGAAAAGAGGCAAGCTGTAAGCAGATAAATTTTTGAATTACCTACGGGTAGTCCTACAAATTTCTCTACTCACATCTCACCTCTTTTCGCTCTTTCAAAAGTTGAGGTATTTACTTAGTGCGGTAATAAATACCAATCAGGAGGTCATTATGGCTTTAGATCAGGCGAAGAAACAAGAGATTGTCGCTAAATACGGACGCGGTGAGAATGATACTGGCTCAACAGAAGTACAGGTTGCACTTATTACTGAAAGAATTACTTATCTTACAGAACACTTGAAAACAAATAAAAAAGATCACTCTTCAAGACTGGGACTACTCAAGTTGGTAGGACAGAGAAGAAGATTGATGAGATATCTCAGAAAGACAGATTTCGCAAGATACAATACCATCAAAGAAGCATTGGGTCTTAGAAACTAAATGCAAATCTGGTTCGGCATAACGGTCGAACCACTTCTCCCTAAATGATTTTTCCAACCTTATCTTCCCCCTATTTTTTACTCCCACACCATAAAAACATATTTCTATATCACACATATCGTCTCTGGCTAGTCTATTTTAGCCTATAAAGTTATACTTGATACAAAGTGACTAAAGTATGACTTGACAACGAGTGACTCAATATGGTATGATACCGTCATTATCGACCAAAAGGAGTAGATATGAGCGAAAAAGAAAATACAGAAGAGATCATTCCTGAGTCCCAGCAAGAAGGGGAAGAAAAACAGGAAGAGATGAGTACAGAGGAGGCACTTCAGCTGGCACTGGATGAGGCAAAAGCCGAAACTGAAAAATATAAAGAGCAGTATATCCGCGTGCATGCGGACTTTGACAATAGCAAAAAGCGATTAGAGCGAGAGAAAGCAACAGCCGTTGCCTATTCCAACGAAGCGTTTGCCAGAGATATGCTGGGCGTGCTGGACTCATTGGAGAGTGCTATTGCTTCGACTGAGCAAATTGATCATGAGGAGTGTGATGAGGCGATCGTAAAGTTTCGTGAAGGCCTGAAGCTTACTTTCGATCAGACAGTGAGCGTGCTAAAGAAGCATGGTGTCGAAGAGGTTGTGCATGAGGGTGTCTTTGATCCTAATTGCCATCAGGTATTGATGCAGGTAGAGAGTGAGACACACGAGAAAGATCAGATTGTGCAAGTCATGCAAAAAGGCTACACGATGAAAGAGCGTGTCATACGACCTGCCATGGTCAGTACGGCAAAATAACAAATCATTTTTTTGATTGCAACCTGGGTTGCATCAGAGTGATGGGCATTTAAGTATAATACCGACAATAAAACAGACAGGAGAAAATCATGAGCAAGCCAATAGGAATAGATTTAGGAACAACAAACTCAGCAGTCGCTGTGTATGAAAACGGAGAAGCAAAGATCATTGCCAACAAAGAGGGGAAAAACACTACCCCTTCGGTTGTGGCTTTTACAGACAAGGGTGAGGTACTGGTCGGAGAGGCAGCCAAGCGTCAGATGGTGACCAACCCAGAAAAGACAGTCTACTCTATCAAGAGAATCATGGGATTGATGTGTGAAGAGGAGAAGGCGAGAGAAGCCAAAGAGAGACTGCCTTATCATGTCATAGAGAAGGGTGGTGCCTGTGCAATCGAGATCGATGGCAAGACCTATACCCCACAGGAGATTTCAGCCAAAATTCTGATGAAGCTCAAAGAGGATGCTGAGTCTTATCTGGGGAGTACGGTGACAGATGCAGTCATTACGGTACCTGCGTACTTTAACGACGCACAGAGAAAAGCGACAAAAGAAGCTGGAACCATCGCAGGACTCAATGTGCTGCGTATCATCAACGAGCCAACCTCTGCGGCACTGGCCTATGGTATGGATAAGAAAGACAGTGAAAATATCGCTGTCTATGACCTCGGGGGTGGTACTTTCGATGTAACGATCCTTGAGACAGGTGATGGTGTGGTTGAGGTGCTTTCGACAGGTGGTGATGCCTTCCTTGGTGGAGATGACTTTGACAACAGAGTCGTGGATTTCCTTGCGGATGATTTCAAAAGCACCAGTGGTATTGATGTCAAAGCAGACATTATGGCATTGCAAAGACTGAAGGAAGCCGCAGAAAATGCCAAAAAAGAGCTCTCTGCTGCAACAGAGACAGAGGTGAACCTACCCTTCATCACTGCTGATGCAACAGGTCCCAAGCACCTCGTTATCAAGCTTACCCGTGCGAAATTCGAATCATTGGTAGAAGATTTGGTAGACAGAACAATCACTAAAGTAGGTGAAGTGCTTAAAGAGTCTGGACTTGCAAAAAGTGATATCAAAGAGGTGATCATGGTTGGAGGCTCTACTCGTGTCCCATTGGTTCAAGAGAAGCTCAAAGCCTTCTTTGGTAAGGAGCTGAATAATTCAGTGAATCCTGATGAGGTAGTGGCAGCCGGTGCTGCGATCCAGGGGG
>JALVVQ010000307.1 GCA_027023325.1 Campylobacteraceae bacterium
ACATTGCGTGCTAGATTGGTGGTGAAGAAGACCACGATAGGATTGGTCACAAGAATAAAGATTGCCAGTTTCCAGTGGATCATCAGTAGTATGACCGCTGTGAACAGTAGTGTCAGAATCGAGATGACAAATTTGCTAACCGTTGTGCCAATGAAGCTATCTACTGTGCTGACATCAGTCACGAGCTTGGAGGTGATTGCCGAGGGGCTGATTATTTCATACTCTTTGAGTGAGACCCGCTCTAGGTAGTCTACGGCCTCTTTGCGCAGTTTGAACGAGATGTCTTTGGATATCCCTAGGAAGGTGCGCACCTGTATCACATTGAGCACAAACCCAACTGTGCGCAACAACAGTGTTAAAAGCAGAAAAAATAACACATATCCTTCTAGCGACATCGGCATGATATGCGCTGCCACCCAACCTGTCATTACAGAACTTTTTTTGAGTAGCAGTTCGTCAACCAGCATGGGGATAAAAAGCGGGATGATCACGGTCATTAGCGTTGCAAATATCGCTACAGCATTTCCTTTGATCAGGGCTTTTTTGTAGCGTAGTGCCTGTGAGATAATCCCCTTAATGCTGCAGTGTCTAGACAATCTTCAGTATCTCCCGCAGGTCTTTGACATCCACACAGTGTGTGGCTGCCTGACGGAGTATCTCTCTGGCATTAAAGGCGATACGGGTGTCTGCATGGGCGAACATACTCAGGTCATTGGCACCATCCCCGACGACGAGGGTATCTTCTCTACCGATACCCATGAGATGCTGCAGGCGAAGGATCATGTCACCTTTGGCATTGCCATACATCATCTCTCCCCCTACTTCGCCCGTAAGCTTTCCTTCTGCATTCGCATAGAGGAAGTTGGCAAAATCTGCATCGATTCCGAGTGTTGCACAGGCTGGCTCTGTCGCCTGGCGAAAACCACCAGAGAAGCAGACGATTGTGTAGCCCCGTGCCTTAAGTCCATCGACAGCCTCTTTGGCACCGGGCATCATGGGGAGATGGTGGCATATCTCTTTGGCAGTACCAATGTCCAGCCCTTTAAGAAGCTTGGCTCTGGCAACCAGTGCCATAAAGAAGTCCAGCCTTCCTGCCATTGCCTCCTCAGTAATCTCCGCCACCTGCGCTTCCAGCCCCAGGGGTGCTGCAAAGAAGTCAATCGTTTCTCCGTCCATCAATGTCGAATCAAAATCGAATACCGCCAGTTTTTTCACGAACGCTGCCTTATGCAATATTTTGGTAGAATTATACCCAATGAATCAAAAAAGAGTCTACTATGTTTGAAAAATTTTGCGATATACTCTGTAACGACAAGCCCTTTATCACCGTAGAGGTCACCCCACCCCATGGTGCTTCCGTGGATGGCATCATCCAAGAGATCGAGGCGTTGGGGCTACACGAGAAGGTCACGGGCTTCAGCTGTACAGACAATCCTCTGGCCAAACTCAAAATGAGTGGCTTACTCTCGGCCATCAAGCTTCAACAGAAGTTTCAAAAGCCCGTACTGGCAACCATGAGCATGAGAGATAAAAATAAACTCTCGCTGCAATCGGACCTGCTCGGTGCCAATGATTTCGATATCCGCTGTATCCTTGCCTTGACGGGTGATCCCGCCAAGTATTCAGATCAGCCGGAGGTCAAGGGTGTCTTGGAGCGTGACTCTACCCTGCTGTTGAGTATTATCTATCGCCTCAACAACGGCATGGACTACTCCAACAACGACCTCCATCCCGCACCCAAGCCAATCTATCCCTTTGCCGTGACCGATGCCCATGCCAAAAATATGAAAAATCTCCAAAAACGCATGCTCAAAAAGCTCAACTATGGTGCCAGAGCCATCATCACCCAGCCTGTCTATGATCTGGACAATGCAAAAGAGCTGCTGGCACTCTTTGAAGAGGCCAAAGAGCAGAGCATCAGAGATACAGCCAAAGAGGCTCACCTGATCCTTGGACAGTTTCCTATCGTGCGTGCCAAGACGGCAACATTTATCGATGATCGTGTGCCGGGTATCGATGTACCCAAGGCGATCATAGACGAGATGAATCTCGCAGCAATGGATGGGGAGGAGAAAGAGCAGGAGGTAGGCTTTGCACTCTCCCAGGCTATTTTTGATGAAGTGATGGCAACACACGGCAAAGTGCACCTGATGACGCACAACCGATTTGATCTGTGCCGTGACCTAATCGGGTAGGTATTGCCTAAAAGTAAGTACCTCTATCACAATCCTCTAGTGAGATACCAAAGCTGGTATAGTCGTATGCTCCAGGAGATAGGCAGCTGAACCACCCAGCATCATCTCTTTGAGCCCCTTTCTACCGTATGCGCCCGCTACTATCAGGTCATAGCCACCCGACTGTGCACTATTGAGCAGTGCTTCTCCCGGGATAAATGTTGTCTTGATCATCTCAAACTCTGCCTCGATACCATGCAGCGACAGATACTCTCCTAGGTCATTGATATCAGACAGGTTGTCGTTGGTATACTTCTTTGAGTAGACGACTTTTATCTCTTTTGCTTTTTTGAGCAGAGGAATGGCTTCTGTGATGGCACGAGAGGCTTCAGATGAGTTATTCCATCCGACAAGAACCTTATCTACTTTCAACGCCGTCATAACCCGGGGAATGACAAAAACAGGTTTACCGCTACAGATCACAGACGCTTCAAAGGTAGCGGCAGAAGCGCCACTGGGAGGGGTAGCAGCGATGACCAGATCACAGAATTTTGACTGCTGACAGACCAGGTCACTTCTTTTCCCATATTTTACCACCCGTTTTGCAGTCATTTTTCCCGCTATGGGCGTGTCACTTATCTCTATATCCAATTCTTTGCATACACGATCAAACAAGAGGGCTTCTCTGGTAGCAGCATGATCTTTTCTCAATGACTCAAGCCCATCAAGTAGCTCATCTTTGAGTTGGTCACCCAGTACAGCTACCTTGTTTTTGATAAATTCATCGATATCCATCTCTTGTTCTGAACTCAATATCTCTAAATGTGCATTAAAATACTTGGAGACAATCAGCGCCCCTCGTATTCTCTCTTCAAGCTCTTCGCCCTCACCGATAGGAAAAAATATTTTTTTGGGTTGCACCAAGATCTCCTTTGTATTATGGATTTAAATTAATTATAACATTATAATCTTTCATGCCTGCCATATATATGATATATTAGACCGTTAGTTTTAAACATTAGGCGGATTTGGCTATACTTACCCATAGAAGGAGTATCCTGTGGGCAGCAAATATCGTAATGAAATCATCAAGACTTTACAGAAGCAGGAGAAGATTTCAAAGGCAGAATACACGCTTCTTTTTGAAGACAAAGAGGGATATACGGAAGAGGAGGAGATTCTCTTTGATGAAGCGCTGCAAAAGGTCATCACTCTTCAGGCAGATGCCGCACATATCTCACTGGCTATGATAGTGTTTCCTTACTTTGAATTCCAACGCTATGCATTTCCCGAAGCATCGGCGCTCTCTTTTGATCATGCTGTCTTCTCCAGCAGAAGCAATTTTGAGCATGCGCACTTGACACAGGATATTACTTTTGAGGGAGCCTCCTTCCGAGGGAAGGCCTATTTCAGAGATGTACACTTTGGTGGCAAGGCAACCTTTACCAGTGCCACTTTTCTGGAAAAATCCTATTTTAGGAGAAGTGTATTTGAGAAAGAAGCGTACTTCCTAAGCACCACTTTTATCCAAAAGGCAGATTTGAGGGATGTGATTTTTCATGACAAAGCACTGTTTCGAGGGGCGGTCTGCAAGGATCTTATCCAGTTTTCGGGAGCGCAGATCAGCAGTCTCGATTTGGAGACCAGCCGTTTTGATGATGCCAGCTACCTGCATCTGCACGGGGTGGGGCAGCATAGAGGCAAGCCTACCCTGCTCTCAGGCAAGCACTTCCCCAACAAAGAGAGTGCACGGCATATCAAAGCGCACTTTGAAAAACAGAACAATATCACCGAAGCCAACAAATACTTCGTCATAGAGCAGAGCCTCTATTTGGACGAACTGATCTCTGAAGACTGGTGGAGCCACAAAGGCAGGATTTTTACACTTGCCCTGCATAAGCTGGTTTCCAACAGTGGCACTTCCTGGATCAAAGTTTTACTCTGGATTCTGCTCTTCGCACTCCTAGTGCTTGTGCTGCATGATGGCTTCCCCCAAGACAAGGAGACACTATTCAATATCCCCAACCGGGCTGTTGACCTGATCAATCCCATGAATATCTTCAAGCGAGGCTATACACTCTATGAGGGGCAGGCATTTTGGGGAATGGTCGTACGGGTGATTGCCATGTATCTGATCTACCAGTTTATGATGGCATTCAGGCAAGATACACGGCGGAAGTAACTATTTGGACGCTTTAGACCTTATGGAGTCTGTTGATCTGTGCTGCTCTATGCAGAGAGTCCAGCTCTCGGGTGTCGGGTGGGCGTTTCTGGATACTGCTCACCATAGCGATCAGGCTGTCATAGCTGTCCAGGGCCACTTTTTTGCGGTGGAGCACCTGGGTGGCCAGGTAAGAGAGTGCCTCTTCACGGTTGATCTGTGGGTATTCATGCAAGAGTGTGACCAGCATACGAGAGAGCAGCTCATCCTCTTCGATATAGGTGTCACTGAGGCGCTCTGCTGCCTCTTTCTCTAGTCCACGCTTGTAGAGTGTCTGCGCTATCTGTGCACTGAGGCTCTGCTGCTGCGTAGTTTGCGAAGGCAGTTCGATGCGTAGCTGCTCTGCCCACAGCGGATTGAGTATCATAATAGAGACGAAAAGTGTCACGCGTAATAAATTTTCTCTGTTCATTTTTAAATCCTTGTTCTCATATCATACGACAATAAGGTAAATGATTCAGAAGGGTTGTGTCAAGAAAGCACCCCATTGAGATAGAGCCATCTGCCCTCCTCTTTGAGAAAACGGCTCCTCTCTCGCATCTCTCCTGTACTCAGCATAGCAACGAAGGTCACAGTGGCTTCTCTCTCAGTCTCCTCAAAGGAGAAGATCTTCAGACCCAAAAATTCGGTATGCTGACAAAAGAGATCGATCTCCTCTCTCCAGACCTTTTGTGCCTCTTTGTGGTCAGAATTGTCAGGATGTGTGGTGGCGATGATATAGCGGCTCTCTCCGGCGGCATAGGCACTGTAACGGGATTTCATCAGGCTTAGCGCATCAGGAGGCACCGCTCCTTTGTGGTAGCGCTGACAGCACTTTTTGTATTTGCTTCCACTGCCACAAGGACAGGGATGGTTGGGGCTAAGTTTTTTCACCATTCTCCATTTGCTGCCTAAAAAGACGGGGGTGTAATGATACTGATATAGCTGGCTTTCTGATCGGTTTTGTTCTCTATCTTGTGAGGGGTTTTGGGGTTAAAACGGATCGTGTCTCCCTCTTCAAGAAGGTAGCATTTGTCACCTATCTTCACAGAGATAGCTCCACTGATCACCATGTCAATCTCCTCTCCTCCTCTGGTATGGGGCAAAATCTCATCTGTCTCTCGGTGTGGCTCCAACTCCACCAGTACAAACTCTACATCACCCTGCAGATCAGGTACCAACAATTCACATTTATAAAGAGGGTCAGGAAAAGAGATCTTTTTGCGTGCCTCTTTGCGTACGATCAGCTGTGATTCTCTTGCCCCTGCCTGATGTATCTCATTCTCATCTGCAAACAGTGACGCAATGGTCGTATTGAGTACTTTGGCGATCTTCCTCAGTGTCTCCACCGAGCCCTGCGTTGAGCCATTTTCCAGCTGCGACAGCATACCGGAGGATATCCCCGCCTTTTGGGCAAGTGTCTTGGCGCTGATGCCTATACCATGTCTGATACGCTTGATCTTCTCACCTACATGAAATTCCTCTTCCATCATTACTGCCCCTTTCATTAATACGACAGTATACAACAGAACATATTTTAATATTATTAAAGTTACCTTGCAATATTTCCCTATATATGTTAATATACTTAAATAGTTTAATAAAATTGAAGGATAGAAGATGACTATAGGATTACTCAAAGAGATCAAAGTACATGAATATCGTGTGGGGCTTACCCCTGAGTGTGTGGGTGCTTATATCCATGCAGGACACCGGGTACTGGTGGAGACTTCTGCTGGGTATGGTGCTGGGTTTGAAGATGAGGCATATGTAGCAGAGGGTGCTGAGATCATAGACAGCAAGCAGCGCCTCTTCGATGAGGCAGATATGATCATCAAGGTCAAGGAGCCGCTTCCGGGAGAGTATGACTTTTTCAGGGAGGGGCAGATCCTCTATACCTACCTACATCTGGCGGCCGATGAGCCTCAGGCCAAAGCACTGATGGAAAAAGGGGTCAAAGCCGTTGCCTATGAGACCATCACGGATGACAGCGGGCACCTGCCCTGCCTCGTACCCATGAGTGAAATCGCTGGGAGACTTGCCACGCAGGAGGGCGCCAAGTACCTAGAGAAGCCTTTTGGTGGCAGAGGG
>JALVVQ010000308.1 GCA_027023325.1 Campylobacteraceae bacterium
GTATCTTTCTGGTCTTTATGGTGGAGTTGAGCCAGATCACTCCGCCTGTAGGCTTCTCGCTCTTTGTGATCCAAAGTATCTCTGGAGAGGATATCAGCTATATCCTCAAGGCGACTTTCCCCTTCTTTGTGATTATGATACTGATCGTGGTGGTGGTGACACTCTTCCCTGAGATTGCGACCTATCTCCCACAGTATATGATAGGGAAATAGTATGCTGAGACTCAACTGCGATATGGGTGAGGGGATGGCATACGATGCGCAGATCATGCCCCTGATCGATATGGCCAATCTCGCCTGCGGTGCACATGCAGGGTCAGAGGCGTTGATGCATAGTAATGTCCTATTGGCAAAGCAGTACGGTGTCCAGATTGGTGCCCATCCGAGCTATCCGGATCGTGCCAACTTTGGGCGTGTTTCTATGCAGATTGGTCCTGAGAAGTTGGAGGTACTGATACGGCAGCAGATTGGTGCACTGGATGCGATCTGTCAAGCCCATGGCGCGAAACTCTCCTATGTCAAACCTCATGGTGCACTTTACAATGATATGATGCGAGATAAGAAGCTTTTCAAAACGATTGTGCAAGCTGTTTCTTCGTATGATTCTTCCCTGCAACTCATGATCCTCTCCTCCCCTCAAAATAGTGAGCATGCCAAGCTCGCAGCCGAGCATGGTATCACACTGATCTATGAACTTTTTGCAGACAGAAACTATACAGAGGAGGGCAGATTGGTGCCCAGAGGAGAGCCGGATGCAGTGATCGAGGATACGGCACTGATCGTCAAGCGGATCAAGCACTATCAGCAGCAGGGAGAGCTGCTGAGTATCACAGGGACACCTTTGAAGCTGGCTGGAGATTCACTCTGTGTGCATGGAGACAATGCCTCCTCTCTGGCAGTCATCAAGGCACTTCGAGATGTACTATAGAGTAGCCTCGGTCGATGCAATCATCCTCTACTTTGGAGAGGTGATCTCTGAGGAGGTTTCAGACAGGGTACTTGCACTCTACCAGTATCTCAAGGCTAGCCCTCTCAAGGGCATCATTGAGATTATTCCTTCCTACACCACACTCTATCTACAGTTTGATCTTCAGTTGCATACCCATGAAAGCCTATTTGCAGAGATAGAAAAGCTGAGTACTCAGCAGGCTGACACCGCAGCATTGGCAGGACGGATGATGACGATCCCGGCTTATTTTGACCCTTCGGTGGGATTGGATCTAGAGCGTGTGGCATCCATGCATGGGCTGAGTATCGATGAAGTAGTGAAGATTTATACAGAAAAGACCTACCGTGTCTATACGATCGGCTTCGTTCCCGGCTATGCCTATATGGGCAGTGTAGATGCACGGATCGCCACCCCCAGACTCGCCACTCCCAGAGCCCAGATCCCCCAAGGCTCCGTAGCTATCGCCAATACCCAGTGTGCCGTCTACCCGCAGGCATCTCCGGGAGGGTGGAATATCTTAGGTCGTACCTACATAGAGATGTTTGATAGATCCATAGAGGGGTTTTCCTATCTGAGAGCAGGGGATAGCGTGAAGTTTGTCTCTATCACCAAGGAGGCATTTCTCGCACAAGGCGGTCAGCTATGAGTGGATTGCGTATCACCAAAGCAGGGCTCTTGGCACAGATACAAGACCGTGGCAGGGTAGGCTATGGTGATATCGGTATCACGCAGAGTGGGGCAGCGGATGGCTACAGTGCCGCATGGGCGAACAGACTGCTGTTCAATACCCCCGATGCACCGTTGCTAGAGATCTTACTGGGTGGTATGACTTTTGTCTCTGAAGTAGAGACCACCATCTCACTCACTGGAGCCCAGGCAGAACTCAGGATCAATGGTACACGGCAAGCCCTCTGGAAGACCCATCATATCAAGCCGGGCGACAGCATAGAGATCGGGTTGGTAAGTAGTGGCTTGAGGCTCTATTTCGCGGTCAAAGGTGGCTTTGGGTGTACGCAGGAGCTGGGCAGCTGTGCCACGACACTCAAAGAGGGAATAGGTGCAAAATCAGAGGAGGGTGATCTGCTGCTGTGCGGTCACTATCCCACTCTCCCTATCGTATCCACTCCTCAAGACCTGATTCCGGAATACCTAGATGTTGTGACCCTGAGAGTGGTACTTGGCTATCAGTCTGAGCAGTTCTCCGCAGAGCAGAAAGAGATCTTTTTCTCCACTCCCTATCAGGTCACTCAGGCGACAGATCGCATGGGTTGCCGTCTAGAGGGAGAGCCTATCGCCTATAGGGGCGACGAACTCATCTCCGAACCTATCGCCTACGGCAGTATCCAGATCCCAGCAGACGGACAGCCTATCATCCTCCTCAACGAACGCCAAACCATCGGAGGCTACCCCAAGATCGGTGCTGTGATCCCTATGGACTGCTACCGACTGGCACAGGCTAGACCAGGGACTACGGTGGCGTTTCAGGAGATTGGGCTGGAGGAGGCTGTTAGGGTGACGGGGGAATTGATGGGGTTTTTGAAGTTCTGATTATTGCTATCAGCTCTCTTGACACTAAGTATCTAAACAGATACAATACTCTTATGTATGAGATAAAATCAACAAAAGTGTTTTCCAAGTGGCTCTCAAATTGATCCCTTTTGATGTAACCGAGTATCTCGATAGCGATGAGGCTATTGCTGAATACCTTTCACAAGTGCTTGAAGATGGTGACAATGAGGAGTTTATCAGAGCCATTGGCTATGTGGCCAAAGCGAGAGGTATGGCACAAATAGCAAAAGATACGGGTTTGGGTCGAGAGAGTTTGTACAAGGCTTTTCGTCCCAATGCTAAACCCAGATTTGACACGGTTGTGAGAGTGATGAATGCTCTGAAACTGCAATTGAGTGCAACCCATCGGTCATCAACAGTATGAAAGTCAATCTTGAAGTGAGTGCAGCGATCTTGGCTGAGATCGTGGGGATTTCCAAGCGGAAGGTGGAGGAGAATGTGGCGAAGTTGAAGAAGATGGGGTTGGTTGAGAGGGTTGGTGGTACTCGTGGGTATTGGGTGGCGAGGGTGTGAGGTATCGTCATTGCTGACCCCTAACGTCACGTGCCTCCTTGCACTATCTTATGAATTGTTATACAATACACCTTATAATACTCGGGGAAGCTGAATGACAATAACCCAAATAGAGACAAACATTACCAAACTACTCAAAAGCTTTTCACAAGACGACTTTGTATTTGAATTTCTTTTGGCTTATGGGGAGCCGAAGGCTACGATTACGAGACTCAAAAAGGGTGATCTGAATCAGCTTGAGAGTAAGGGTGAAGTGACTCTGCGAAAAAAGTTGTTTTTCAAAGAAGCAGATACCCAACTGCATGGCACCATCGATACCCTGAGCACCGACAGCGTTGCTTTGAAACAGAAGCCGAGATTTATCATGGTGACAGATTACAAAACCCTGTTGGCTTACGATACCAAGACAACAGATACTCTCGATATAGACTTCAAAGATTTGGCGAAGCATTATGATTTCTTTTTGCCTTTGGCGAGTATGGAGAAGTCAGCTTATATAGATGAAAATCCGGCGGATGTCAAAGCTTCCACACGGTTGGCAAAACTGTACGATGAGATACTCAAAAGCAATCCCACGGAGACACACGAAGAGGTGCATGCACTCAATGTATTTTTGACCAGACTTTTGTTCTGTTATTTTGCAGAGGATTCCAATATTTTTGATGACAATCTGTTCACAAACTCCATTTCAAACCATACACAGGTTGACGGTGGCGATTTGGATCGTTATCTCGAAAGATTGTTTGAAGTGTTCAATACGGACGACAAAGACAGGGACAATGCTTTGCCAGAATACTTGAAAGCATTTCCCTATGTCAATGGTGGGCTGTTTAGAGATGCTTATCCTCTTCCGAGCTTTACAACCAAGTCCAGAAACATACTGATAGACATCGGTACCCTGGACTGGTCAGCCATCAACCCCGATATATTTGGCTCCATGATCCAGGCAGTTGTGACGGCAGAGCATCGTGGCGATATGGGGATGCACTATACTTCAGTTCCGAACATTATGAAAGTCATGCTACCTCTGTTTTTGGATGAGCTTTATGAAGAGTTTGACAAAAGCAAATCGAGCAAGAAAAAGCTTCAGGCTCTCATCAGTAGAATTTCAAACCTAAAGATATTTGACCCGGCTTGTGGGTCTGGCAACTTTTTGATTATTGCATACAAAGAGCTGCGGCGACTGGAAATGAAGATACTCAAAGCCATAGATGATTTATCTACCCAAAGAAGTTTTGCTTTTAGTGAGATAAAACTAACGCAATTTTACGGGATAGAGTTAGATGATTTTGCTCATGAAGTAGCCATACTCTCTCTTTGGTTGGCAGAACATCAGATGAATTTGGAATTTTACAAAGCATTTGGAAGAACTGCACCGTCTTTGCCTCTTCAAGATGGTGGGAATATCGTTCATGGGAATGCTACTAGAATTGATTGGGAGAGTGTTTGTCCCAAAGATGAGGGAGATGAGATTTATATACTTGGGAATCCTCCTTATTTGGGTTCAAGTATGCAGAATAAAGAACAGAAAGCAGATAAAGAGTATGTGTTTCAAGGTATCAAAAATTATAAAAATTTAGACTATATCGCTTGTTGGTTCTATTTGGGGGCTAAATATATTAAAAATATAGATGCAAAATTTGCATTTGTAACTACAAACTCCATTAGTCAAGGAGAACAAGTTGCTATGCTTTGGTCACATATATTTGATAAAGATATAGAGATATTTTTTGCCATTCCGTCTTTTAAATGGCAAAATAATGCTAAATCAAATGCAAATGTTATAGTTGCTATTATTGGACTTAGAAATATAGTGAAAAGTCCAAAATATTTATATCAATCAGGTATAAAACAAAAGGTGAATAATATAAATGCTTATTTGATTAACTCTTCTAATGTCTTAGTTCTAAAACAATCAAAACCTCTTTCATCTATTCCATCTATGGAATATGGAAATAAAGCTGTATATGGAGAGCCATTAATTTTAACTACTTCAGAAAAAAATCAATTAATAACGTATGATTCATATGCTGAACAATTTACAAAACCTCTTGTAGGTGCTAGAGAGTTTTTAAATGGTATTGAAAGATGGGTTTTATGGATTGAAGATGATAGATTTAATGAAGCTATACAAATTGAAGAAATTAAGAAACGAATTGAAAAAGTAAGAGGATTAAGACTAGCTAGTAAAGATAAAGGGGCTAATGAATTAGCAAATTTTCCGTATAGATTTAGAGATACTAAAACTACTACAACTAGTTCTATTATTATTCCTTTAACTTCTTCTGAACGTAGAGAGTACATACCTATTGGGTTTCTTTCAAGTAAATATATTATTACTAATGCAGGAAGTGCAATTTATGACACAGAACCTTGGCTCTTTTCTATCATAACCTCAAAAATACACATGACATGGATGAGAACCGTAGCAGGACGATTAAAAACAGATTATAGATACTCTTCTGCTTTGGTTTACAACACCTTCCCTTTCCCACCCATAACAAAAAAACAGAAAGAGATACTAACAGGACATACCTTTGCTGTTTTAGATGAACGAGAAAAACACTCCGAAAAAACATTAGCAGAGCTTTACGACCCAGATAAAATGCCACAAGACCTAAAAGAAGCCCATCATCAGTTGGATTTAGCGATAGAGAGATGCTATCGAAAAAAACCATTTGAAAGTGACGAAGAGAGACTTGAATACCTTTTTAGGCTTTATGAAGAGATGGTTGAGGAGGAGAATAGAAAATGAATGAATTTTTAAAATATACCGCTGAAGAAATATATGATAAATTGAAAGCTATAGATAAGGCTAAACATGAAACCTAAACAATACGAGAATAATACAACAGAATACAAAAGCCTTAAAAAAGTAGATGGCAAAAGTGCTGATTTGAAGGACTTGGCCAAGACTTGTGTTTGTATGGCAAATGCACAGGGTGGGTATTTGATTATTGGGATAGAAGACAAAACAAAAGTTCCACCTTGTGAGCAAACGATAGACAGCAGCTCGTAAATACAGTGATAAAAAAGTTAAGAAGTTTTACCGATAGTGTTGGGCTTGTGAATCCTGAGATTAATACTCATGAAAATGGTGGTGAGTATTTTTCCATACAGATACATCCGTCGCTCAAAACCATAGCTACTACAAGTGACGGAAAAGTTTTTATCAGAGTGGGAGATGAATGTGTTGCTGTAAAAGGTGAGGAGCTGACTAGACTTGCTCATGAAAAAGGGGCTTTTCAGTGGGAATTGGTAAAGTTTAAGAAGGTACGAATATCTGATGTACCAAGTGAGAATATTGACAAATTTATACATGAGATAAGAAATTCAGATAGAGTTAGTGAGTTTATTAAAAATCAAGAAGTATCGGAAATTTTAGAGTATTACCATTTAACAGATGAT
>JALVVQ010000309.1 GCA_027023325.1 Campylobacteraceae bacterium
AAAGAGGGACTTGAGCTCCTGTTTGCTGAGTTCTGCTTCTCCAAGAGAGAAGATGATCTCTGTTTCTGGCTCTTTGAGCTCCAGTGCGATACGGAGCTTTTTGAGGATGAGGTTGTTGGTCAGAGGGATGGGTGTATCTTCCGCAGTTTTTTCATCTGTGGTTTTTTTGGGCAAAGGGCCTCGCCTAGAGAGGATCAGCCCGTCCAGAAATGCACCCAGCTCTTCGAAGCTACAGGGCTTGAAGTCTCTGTTTCCCTCTTCGTGCAAGAGTGCGCCAAGCCTTTCTTCGCTCATAGGAAAGGAGACGAGTGTATAGAGGGAGAGTGTCTCCTGCGGTGTGAACTTGAGTGGGGTGAGGATAGCACGGAGGATTTGGTTGGTTTGCAATGGAGTTCCTTTTTTTGATGGCAGTATTACCCAAATCCGTAAATAGAAAAAAGTATTAGCCACAATCATTGTATCCATGGGCTTCGCGTAAAATCATCGCCGAACCTTCGGGTGCGACTCAAATTTTACACAAACTCCATGAACACAAGCATTGTAACTACTGCAAGTTTTCTATTTACGGGTTTGGGTATTATATCACAGTTCATTGGCTGTTCGTATCACATCCAGCCCAAACTTTTGCCGTACTTCATGGATCTTCTCAGTCAGCGCACGCGCTTTCAGATCCGTATCATTCTCTAGCAGAGAGAGGGTGCGGGGGTGTCCGCTGGTGAAGTCAGAGACATTGAGTGTGAGCTTGATCGCAGAGAGATCATCGCGGACGATCTGTGCGAACATATCTGTCAATGTCTCCTTGTAGGTCTGCTCAGTAAACAGCCGTTCGACCCTGCGACTTTGTTTGGCTCTAACACCGTATTGATAATGAACCTTGAGATAGTAGAGGGTAGGGGTGACCTCCAGACCCATGACGATATAGCAGATATGCCGTGCCATGATCATGATACGGCGACGGATCTCTTCGGGGTCGTCAATAGGATCGAAGGTACGGCTGATGCCTACGGATTTGCGTCCTGCTTTGGGGTTGATCCCCTCGGTACTACTGCCTAGGATACGATGGTAAAGTTGCATGCCCGATTTGCCCCAGCTCTCAAAGAGATGACGGTGCAGAGAGATCTCTCCGAGTGTTTTGATCCCTCTGGTATGGAGTTTCTCCTGAAGTTTCCTGCCGATACCTGGAAAGCGTGAGATGGGAATATCCTGTATATAGCTCTGTGTGTCAGTGACCAAAAAGACACCGTAAGGCTTGGCAGACTCCGTAGCAAGCTTGGCGACCCATTTGGAGGGTGCTAAACCTATGGAGACAGGGATATCAAATTTCTCTAGTATCTCTGCCTGTAATTGTCTGGCAAATACCACTGCATTCTCCTCTTTGACCCAACCACTGAGGTCTCCGAAAAACTCATCGATACTAAACTGCTCAACCGCAGGTATTTGGGAGGAGACAAAAGCATGGATTCGGTGTGAAAGCTTGTGGTAGAGTAGGTAGTGGGAGGGTACGACGATCATCTGTGGGCAGAGCTGGAGGGCTTGGGCGATAGGCATAGCGGTCTTGACCCCATAGGCTCTGGCTTCGTAACTGGAGGTGGTGATGATGCCCCGGATCTTCTCTCTGCCGTCAATGATATCGACAAACTTCTCTTTGAAGTTCTTCTCATGGTCACTATAAAATACTGGTGCTACAAAGGCTCCGCTGTTGTCATCCATCAATCTGATATGGGTACGCTTGCGGCTGAAGATTTCCAGATTACTGCGCCCGCCTACAGCAACAGGTTTGCCCTTGAGTTCAGGGTTGACAGAGCGTTCGGCAGAGACGAAAAAGCTGTCGATATCGATATGGATGAACATCTCATCGCCTCCTCTTATGACTGTCAAATCATAACATATTCACTGGGGTTTTGATAGAAAAATTTCAAATTGTCATAAAAATTAGGCAGTGTTCTTTTTTACTGTAGAGAGCAATACTCCCGCACCAATAAACACACTTCCCGTGATGCGGTTAAAAAATCGTGCTCTTCCTTTTTGTAGAAACCAACTAGAAGAACGATGTCCTAGATAAGCGTAGAAGAGGAGCCAGCAAAGTTCTGGTATCGTAAAGGTAATGACAAAGATAAAGTACTGTATCAGAAGAGAACTATGTGGATCGATAAACTGTGGGAATAAGGCGATAAAGAAGATAATGGCCTTTGGATTGCTTCCGCCCACAAGAAAACCACTGACAAAAGAGGTAAATTTTTCTTTTTGATTCACGGTATTGTCTTGTGAAAAATGATAATCCTCTTCTTTGGAGGTGAAGGTCTTATACCCTAGATAGATGAGGTAGGCTGCACCGAGGTATTTAATCACGGTAAAGATGAGTTGAGAAGAGGCAATAACAACACCCAATCCAGTGAAGGAGAGTGTCATGATACCAAGAATAGCCAGCAGACTACCCAGCGCAGCATAGATGGCATGGCTAAATCCCTGTGTGACCGACTTGGTAACACAAAGCAGCACGGAGGGGCCAGGGGAGGCGGTCAGTACTAGAATAGCCAAAGTATAGTAGATCCATAGTGTAAAATCCATTGTATGCTTCCCTTTCATTTATCAAGAATTAGTATAATATACTATAAACAAGTTTAGGATTGAACACAGTATGCCAAAAATTAAAGAAGAAGTAGAGTATGCGCTGATGCTGGATGAACCATCTATGTACAAGGTATTGTTGCACAATGATGACTACAGCACGATGGATTTTGTGGTGATGGTGCTGAAAAAGGTATTTCATAAGACACAGGAGCAGTCAGAGCAGATCATGCTGGATGTGCACAAAAAAGGCAAAGGGGTCTGCGGTGTCTATACTTTTGAAATCGCACAAACCAAAGTAGAGCAGGTCAAAACACTTGCCAGGCAGAACCAGTTTCCCCTGTTGGCCACCTATGAAGCAGAGAGTTGAAGGAGTAGAAGATGATCAGTGTAGCACTGAATGAAGTATTTTCCGATGCAGTAGAGTATGCCAAGCAGATGCACCATGAGTATCTGACGGTGGAGCATGTCTTTTTGTCGCTTCTCAAGAGCAGTGAGGGAAGTGAGACCCTCACTTCACTGGGTGCCGATATCGAAGGATTGGCAGGAGAGATCGAAACACATATCACACAGCATGTGCCGGCAGTGGAGGCAGAGATAGACCCTATGGAGACACTGGCACTCTCCAGCTCTATCAATGATATGATGAACCATGTCCATGCTTCGGGAGGCAGAGAGGCTTCCATCGGAGATATGCTCGCAGCCCTCTCGGTGCAGCAGGAGAGTTTCGTCTCGTACCTGCTGCAAAAAGAGGGGATCGAGCGGGTAGATATACTGGAGGCGATTTCCCATCGTTTTGATGAGACAGTGGAGGAGACAAAAGGCAAAGAGAAGTTTCCTAATCTGATGAAGTTTACCCATGAGCTTGTAGAAGTCTCTAAACAGGGAAAGATCGATCCAGTGATCGGGAGAGAGCAGGAGATCGGCAGGGTCATGCAGACACTGTGTCGGCGCAAGAAGAACAACCCACTGCTGGTGGGTGAACCGGGTGTAGGTAAAACAGCGATTGCAGAGGGGTTGGCATTGCGTATCAGTGAGGATGCGGTACCAGAAGTACTACAGGGGTCTAAGATATTTGCACTGGACATGGGTGCTTTGGTGGCAGGTACGAAGTTTCGGGGAGATTTCGAGAAGCGGCTCAAAGGGGTGATCGAGGAGATCAAGCAGATCGATAATGCGATCGTTTTTATTGATGAGATTCATACCTTGGTGGGTGCCGGAAGTACCAGTGGTGGCAGTATGGATGCCAGCAATATCCTCAAGCCGGCACTGGCACGCGGGGAGCTTAAGTGCATCGGTGCCACCACCTACAGTGAATACCGCAACTTTTTCGACAAAGACAAAGCACTTTCACGCAGGTTTGCCAAAGTGGATGTGGCAGAGCCGAGTATCGAAGACACCTTCAAGATACTCAAGGGTGTGCAGCATAAGTATGAGGCGTATCACAGTATTGCCTTTAGTGACAAGGCATTGCAGACAGCCATTGATCTGAGTGTGAAGTATATCCATGACAGGTTTTTGCCGGACAAAGCGATGGATATCATCGATGATGCCGGAGCTTCATTTATGCTTCGGGGCAAAAAAGATATGGAGATTACCAGTAAAGATATCACTGATATCGTCTCGCGTATGCTGAAATTGCCACCAAGCTCTCTGGATACAGATGATACAAAAATGCTCAAAAAACTAAGTACAAATCTAGAGAAGCAGATCATTGGACAAGACCATGCCATTGCACAGCTTAGCCGTGCGATTAAGCGTGCCTATGCAGGGCTCAATGGTGAGGATAAGCCCATAGGAAGCTTTCTCTTTGTGGGACCTACGGGTGTAGGGAAAACGGCGCTTTCCAAAGCATTGGCACAGACGCTGGAGATTCATTTTGAGAAACTGGATATGAGTGAATATATGGAGCCACATGCAGTCAGCCGCCTGGTCGGTGCACCTCCGGGATATGTGGGCTTTGAGCAGGGAGGGCTGCTGACGGAGATGATCAAGAAACACCCCTATACCGTGCTGCTGCTCGATGAGATTGAAAAAGCACATCCTGATATCATGAATATCTTGCTTCAGGTCATGGATGGTGCCAAACTGACGGACAACAATGGCATCGTCAGTGATTTCAAAAATGTGATCCTTGTCATGACCTCCAATATCGGTACCAAAGAGGCGAATGTCATGGGCTTCGAAAAGGACAACTCTGCCAAGACAGACAAGGCGCTTAAGGCCTTTTTCGCACCAGAGTTTAGAAATCGCCTGAGTGCTGTAGTGGAGTTTGCACCTCTGGATATCGAGGCACTGGCACAGATCGTCAAGATCGAACTGGAGAAGCTCAACCAGCTTCTTGCACCCAAGAAGATCACCGTCAAACTCACCAAGACAGCCAGAACCACTATCGCTAAAGAGAGCTATGATGTGCAGTATGGTGCCAGGCATATTGCGAGGGTACTGGATGAGAAGATCAAGGAGCCATTAACAGACGAGATACTGTTTGGCAAGCTTAAAGAGGGTGGCAGTGTGAAGGTAGGCTTCAAGGACGGGGAGTTTCAGTTTGCATTTGAAAAATAAAGTGATATAAATTGGGCTCAATGTTTGAAGAGGAGGAGTACTTTATCCCTCCCTTGAGTCGCTATGCGTATACCTTTCCTGATCCCCGCACTGCCTCAGATGAAGGGCTGCTCGCCTATGGAGGTGACCTAAGCCCCAACAGACTACTGACTGCGTATAGAAAAGGTATCTTCCCTTGGTATGCAGAGGGAGATCCAATCCTCTGGTGGTCACCCGATCCGAGGTTGCTGCTCTATCCTTCTTCTTTCAGGACACGAAAATCCTTTGCCAGAGTGCTGCGCAGTGGGAAGTTTTCTGTGACATTTGACCATACATTTTCAGAGGTGATCCGCTACTGCGGTACCGTGCCCAGAGAAGGACAAAACGGAAGCTGGCTGCTACCTGAAATGCAGGAGGCCTATACAGAACTGCATCGCATGGGATTTGCACACAGCGTGGAAGTTTACAAGGAGAGTGTATTGGTGGGAGGACTCTATGGTTTGGCTATGGGAAAGGCATTTTTTGGGGAGTCTATGTTCTCATTGGTCAGTGATGCCTCCAAAGTAGCCTTTCGTGCACTCAGTGATGTTTTAGGTGGCAGAGGCTATGATTTTATAGACTGTCAAATGAAAACAGAGCATTTGATGACACTTGGTGCGGTTGAGGTGGGGAGAGATGCCTATCTGGATCAACTTGATGCCGCACTTGAAAAAAGCAGTGATATTGGAAGCTGGAAGCAGTTTGCATGGAACTATGAGGAGGGATAAGTGGTAGACAGAGAGATGGGATTTTCGTTGTGGCTTGATTTTGTCGAGCGGGAGTATCTGCGGGAGTCATTTCCTGCATTGATTGAAAAAGGCATGATTAATGGTGCTACAAGCAACCCAGCTATTTTTGCTGCTGCGATTACGATTTCACCGGCCTACCGTAAACAACTTGCTTCTCTAGAAGGCAAGAGTGCCAAAGAGAAGTATGAGGCATTGGCAATAGTAGATATTCGCACCGCGGCACAGGCACTAAGAGGCTGCTATGATGCAGACAATGACGGGTATATTTCCATCGAAGTAGACCCCTTTCTTTCCAATGATACCACAGGTACTATCGCAGAAGGAGAGAGGCTTTTTGCAGCGATTGGAGAACCCAATGTCATGGTCAAAGTGCCAGCGACAGAGGCAGGCTATGAAGCGATGCGTGTCTTGATGGGTAAAGGTATCTCAGTCAATGCTACTCTGGTCTTCTCTCCGGCACAGGCGGAGCGTTGCCTCGCTGTAATGCAACAGGGCACAGAAGCAGCCACAGGAAAAGTAGACGGTGTTATCTCTGTATTTGTAAGCCGCTTTGACAGACTGCTGGATGAGAAGCTAGCTGCCAACGGGGTAGTGTCTTCGAGAACAGGTGTTTTGAATGCAGCGAAGATATACGCGCTCATAGAGCGTGCAAAGATGCCCAATATCCGTACGCTTTTTGCCAGTACCGGAGTTAAAGGGGAGGTACTTCCTGCAGCCTATTATATAGAGGAGCTCTTGGCGGCACACTCTATCAACACTGCACCTTTGGCGACGATTGAATCTTATGTGAGCGCACCTCTAAGTGAGCCCAGATTACCTATCAATGAAGCGGAAATCAATGGATATTTCAGTACATTGAAACAGCAGGGTATTGAGATTGAAGAGGTAAGCCAGTCACTTCTAGAGGATGGCTTGTGTGCCTTTGAAGAGGCTTTTGCAGAGATGCTCAATCGTATAGAATAAGAGAGGGGGGATGCGATCATATGGAAGAGAAATTAAAGCTCTATCTTAGGAGCATGGTTGCCAATGAAGGAAGTGATCTGCATATCAAGGCAGGATCACATGTCAGGGCACGCGTACACGGTGCACTTCGGGTTTTGGGGAAAGAGAAGCTCGATGCAGCAGATGTGGAAGCGCTTGTGCAAGATATCACTACAGGACCACATTATCAGAAACTTACAGAGCAGGGTTCTGTAGACTTTAGTTATAAGCCTGATAAGGAGAGCCGCTTCAGAGTCAATATTTTCAATCAAATGGATGGGATGAGCATAGTCATGCGGGTGATACCAACGCATATTCCCACTATCGAAGAGCTTAAACTTCCTTCAGTGATAGAGACTTTTTCTGATATACCACGGGGGCTTGTCTTGGTAACAGGGGTGACAGGTAGTGGTAAGTCGACTACCCTAGCTGCCATGCTAAACAAGATAAACCGTACCTATCAAAAGCATATTATCACACTGGAAGACCCTATTGAATTTGTGCATCAGGATATCAAATGTTTAGTGAACCAGCGGGCACTAGGAAGCGATTTTTATGATTTCAAAGATGCGCTGCCTGCCGCGCTGCGTGAAGATCCGGATGTAATCTTGGTCGGTGAAATGAGGGATGCAGAGACGATTGAGCTTGCATTGCATGCTGCCAACACAGGACACCTTGTCTTTTCGACCCTTCATACACTTGATGCCAAGGAGACTATCAATCGTATCGTAGGCTCCTTCCCCAAAGAGGAGCAGGGGAGAATCCGTCTCTCTCTCTCATCTGTACTGTCTGGTATTGTTTCTCAGCGACTTATTCCTGGCAAAAATGGAGGTCGGATCGCTGCGGCAGAAGTGATGATTCAGACCAGTCGTATCAGAGAACTGATTTCAGAGAATCGGGACTTTGAGATCCTGGACGCGATCGAAGAGGGGCATGACATCTATCGCTCACAGAGCTTTGACCAGCATCTGTTGAGTATGGTTGATAGGCGTATGATTACTGAAGAGGTGGCACTAGAATATGCAACTAGACCATCTGATTTGAAGTTGAAACTGGAAGGTGTAGGAAGAGGGGGCGCAAAACAGGCTGTTATGGATACAAGAGAGGATGCGCTGGAGGCATTTGACTTTAAAGTAGAGGAATAAATGATTACTACTTCAACTCTCCTTAAAATGGTTTCGATATAATCCGTTCCTATTTTAAACAAAGGACTACTATGTTGGAAGGTATTATTAGAGAGAGTATCGGAAAGAGCAATGCAAAGCAGCTCAAAAGAGATGGTTATCTAATCGCTAACATTTATGCAAAGGGTGTTGAAAATATCAATGCTGCATTTAAGCGAGGTGATTTTATCAAAGCAGTGAGAGCCAAAGAGGCATTGACACTGGATATCAAAGTAGGGGATAAAGAGCTCAGCGTAGCGATTCAAGAGTATCAGCTTCACCCTGTTAATGGTGATATCATGCATGTAGACCTTCGCGTAGCAGTACCGGGTGTAGTGACTGACTATCTGGTACCTGTCAAAACAGTCGGTATACCCAAAGGCTTGAAAAACAAAGGGGTGCTAATCATGAGCAAGAAAAGACTGAGAGTCAGAGGTGAGATTGAGAATATGCCTCAAAATTTCACATTGGATGTTTCTGGTCTTGAGCGCGATGAATCTATCCTTGTAAGAGATGTCGAAGTGCCAAATGAGTGCAAGATGATGGACCGTGCAGATGTTTCTATCTGTGGTGTGATTAAAGCAGGATAAATGATGCTTTTTGTTGGTTTGGGTAATCCTGGATCAGCATATAAGATGACCCGGCACAATATTGGCTTCAGGGTTGTCGACAGATTGGTTTCTGACCTAGGAGCCAAGGATATCTCCAAAATTTCATTCCATGGCAAGCTGTTTCGCCATGGAACCCTTTTCTTTCTCAAGCCCACTACTTTTATGAATTTATCAGGCAAAAGTGTAGCAGTTGTGAAGCAATTTTTCAAGATAGAGAGAGAAGATGTTGTGGTCATACATGATGATATTGATCTCCCTTTTGGTGCAGTGCGATTCAAAAGAGGTGGCGGCAGCGGCGGACACAACGGACTAAAGTCTATTGATGAAGCCATAGGAAGGGAGTATATCCGTGTTAGAGTAGGTGTAGGAAAACCGGAGCATCGTACACAAGTGTCAGACTATGTATTGCATCCCTTTTCTGCGGAAGAGGAGCAGACAGTAGAGAAGTTGGTAGCCTATGTGGCACAGGTATGTCAGAAAATACCTACAAGTTCATTGGAGCAGATCAAGTCACTCTACTCGGTGAAAAGTATCTCTGCATTACCCTGCTGATGCGAAGTAGCTATTTTCTCTATATAGCAAAGCATGCCGGAAAAAATCTTCTCTTGGTTCTTATGGCGGTCACACTGGCAGTGACCCTGATTGACTACCTCAAACACGCAGACGAGATCATGTCCACGGGAGGAGAGATGATTCTCTATCTTTTTTATACATGGGAGTTTCGGCTTTCCCAGTTCTATCCGTTAGCGATCGTATTTGCAGCTGTGGTCACCTATATGTCGCTGGCACGGAGTCATTTTTGGGTATCGCTTTATACTTTTGGCTATAGAAAAAAACAGCTGTTTGTACCATTTTTCTTGCCGGCGTTGGCACTGTATCTGTTATTACTCTTTTTACAAGCTGGCTCCTTCTCTTATGCCAGAGAGAGAGCTTGGGATATTCTCCATCATACACAAAGTGCACGGATTGTGGATGATCTTTTTTTTAAATACAATGATAGCTTTGTCTATGTGAAAAGATTGGATCCTATCCAGAAAGTGCTCGAAGATGTCATCGTATTTACACTGAAAGAGAAACAAGTCAGAAATACTGTTACTCTAAAATACGCAAGGTTTGACGGTGCATACTGGGTCACAGACCATGCAGTGTTGACAGAAAAGCACTATTCGGATCGGGGGAGACTCATAGGGTTTAGTAAAAAAGAGCTAGGGGAATATCGGCTACTAAAAGAGTACAAGCCCAAGGTGATAGAGCTGATCTATGAGGGAGATTCTCTCTCTCTGAGAGATGCCATCAGCACCTATGGCGTACTGAAAAAACAAGGACTCGATACAGACAAGATCAAAACTTCTTTTTATGGCAAAGTCTTTCTGCCCCTGTTTGCTCTGGCCGTAGTGACAATTCTCTTTTTTGCAACACCCTACTTTGCTAGATACATGAATCGTGAGTTAATCTGGATACTCTCCCTAGGGGGGACACTGATGCTTTGGGGGCTTTTGTATGCTCTCTATAGCTTGAGCGCCAGCAGTACAGTTTCTCCGGAGCTCGCAGTGCTTTTTCCTATCATACTATTGATGGTTTATGCCTGTAGACTTTTCTTAAAAGCGGAGAAAGTGTGAGCAGAAGGTGATTTAATGTAAAATTTGGATAAAATCACTATCAAAATAACTTTTTCATTGTAGGATATGCAAATGCCGATAGATTTCCAGACACTTTCAAGCAAATATGACACCCCCCTCTATGTGTATGATTTTGACAGAATGGAGGAAAATTATCAGGCATTCAAGGAGGCTTTTAGCGGAGAAAAGTCTCTGATATCCTATGCAGTCAAAGCCAATTCAAACCTCTCAGTGATTCGCCATTTTGGGAAACTTGGAGCTGGTGCGGACTGTGTCAGCATCGGTGAAGTACGCAGAGCATTGGTCGCAGGTATTGAGCGGTACAAGATCATCTTTTCAGGTGTGGGAAAGCAGGATGAAGAGATCAGGGAGGCGCTGACAGAAGAGATACTGATGCTCAACCTGGAGAGCGAAGCGGAGATGAAGCGTGTGGAGATGGTTGCCCAAGCACTTGGGAAACCAGCCCGTATCTCTATTCGCATCAATCCCAATGTAGATCCCAAGACCCACCCCTATATCTCCACTGGACTACATGAGAATAAGTTTGGTGTAGAGATAGACCGAGCCAAGCGTATGTATATCTATGCAAAAAATGCAGCATTCCTTGATCCGATAGGTATTCATTTTCATATCGGATCACAGCTGACAGACTTGGCGCCGATTGTAGAGGCGGCACAGATTGTGGCAGATTTGACACGCTCACTCAAGGCAATTGGCGTAGAGATTCGGTTTTTTGATGTGGGTGGTGGCGTGGGTATCCGCTATGCTAACGAGACATTGATCAATCCAGAAGCCTATGCCGAAGCGATTGCTGAAGCTACCAAAGGACTGGATGTGACACTGATGTGCGAACTGGGTCGTGCGCTGGTTGGAGATGCGGGTTATCTCTTGACTTCGGTACTTTATGAGAAAGAAAATGGAAAGAAACGATTTGTCATTGTAGATGGCGCCATGAATGATCTTCTGCGCCCTACGCTCTATAATGCCAAGCATCGTATCACGCTGCTGGACAGAGAGGATACGGAGAGAAGCGAAGCAGATATTGTGGGGCCCATTTGTGAGAGTGGTGACTGGCTGGCAAAGAATGTAATGCTTCCCAAAACAGCACATGATGACCTTCTTGTGGTGCATGATGCAGGTGCCTATGGATTTACGATGTCCAGCAATTACAATACCAGAGGCAGAGCTGCGGAGATAGCAGTCACGAAAGAGAATGAAAGAGTGATACGGCAGCGAGAATCCTTTGAGGATCAGATTCGCCTAGAAAAGGATTATCTGTGAAAGGGTATGCAGCGGCAATCATAAAGGAGTCTAAGTATGACACTGAATGAGATAAGAAAGCAGATTGATGAGATGGATGATGCCTTGCTGGATCTCTACAACAAGAGAATGCGGCTGGTACATCAGGTGGGAGTACTCAAAAACAGCAGCGGCACGCCTATCTATCGTCCGGAGAGGGAGCAGGAGATACTGAGTAGGCTCAGGCAAAGGAATGAAGAGAGCGAGGGTATTCTAGACGAGAAGGCTATTGAGGCACTCTTCCTGGAGTTATTTGCCGTAGCAAGGAACTTTGAGCTCCCAGAGAAAATAGCATTTCTCGGACCTGATGCCAGCTTCACACACCAGGCAGCGGAGAATAAGTTTGGTGCGTTGAGTAGCTATGTCCCCATTGGCTCAATCCGAGGGGTATTTAGAGAAGTGAGCCAAAAGAGAGCCAAGTTTGGTGTGGTGCCGATCGAGAACAGTTTCAACGGCATTGTGAGTGATACGATCACTGCGTTGCAGGATTTTGATACCAAGATTATTGCAGAGGTGATGGTAGATATCCATCATGTACTTGCCACCAAGGCAGAAGATGTCAAACATATCAAGCGACTTTATTCCAAAGATATTGCCTTCGGGCAGTGCAAGCAGTTTTTAGAAGATTATGGGCTGGATGAACTGGAGCAAATTCCTGTGGAGTCTACTGCCAAGGCAGCCAAACTGGCCGCCGGAGACCCCCAGGCAGCTGCTATTTGTGCAGAGGTAGCATCCAAAATGTACGCATTACCTATCCTTTTTAGTAATATTGAGGACAAAGGTAATAACCGTACCCGGTTCTTTATCATTAGTGATTTTGAGAATAAGCCCAGCGGAAATGACAAAACCACCATACTGGTTACCTTGCCAAACAAACCAGGAGCATTGGTAGATTTTTTGAATGATTTCAAGGCACTTGAGATTGATCTGACAAAGATTAAATCACATATTGTTGAGGGGATCTCTATCTTTTTTATTGAATTCGATGGCCATAAAAATGATGAGAAGATACAGAAGATATTTAACAAGTATGGAGCATCAATCAAATTTTTGGGCTCTTATGTCAAAGAAGCAGAGGATGTATAAATGAAATTTAATCCATTTTTAGAGGATATCAAGGTATATGAGGCAGGAAAGCCGATCGAGCTGGTAGTGCGTGAGTTTGGTGTTAAACCCGAAGATGTGGTAAAACTGGCATCCAATGAAAACCCTCTGGGTACCAATCCGGCAGTAGCCAAAGTGATTTGTGCCCATGCAGACAAGGCACATCTCTATCCTGATGACAGTATGTATGAGCTCAAGGCCTCTCTCGCGGAGAAATATGCAGTGAATGAGGCAGAGATTATCATCGGTGCAGGGAGTGACCAGATATTGGAGTTTCTTTCTCGCGCCAAACTACGGGAAGGTGCCTCGGTATTGATGAGTCGGGTGACTTTTGCCATGTATGAGATCTATGCCAGGCAGGTAGGTGCCGAAGTACTGAGGACTCCTAGCTATGAACACCGTGTGGATGAATTTGTCGAGATGATGGCGATACATCATCCTGATATTGTCTTTCTCTGTACGCCCAATAACCCTACGGGAGACGCCATTACCAAAAAGGATGTTGTGACTATCATTGATGCAGCGGATACAGAGACGCTGGTTGTGATTGATGGTGCATATATGGAGTATGCCGCTGCCAAAGATCCTAAATATCGGATTGAACCCAAAGATATCATGGGGTACGAGAATGTGATCTATCTGGGCACATTCTCCAAAGCCTATGGGCTGGGTGGTATGCGCGTAGGGTATGGTATTGCCAACAAAGAAATCATTCAGGGGCTTTATAAGATGCGCCCCCCATTTAATATTTCAACACTCTCTTTGGCTGCGGCGATTGAGGCGAGCAGGGATGAAGTATTCTTGGAAAAATCTATTGCATTGCATCAGGAGCAGATTCTTCGTTACGAAGCCTTTGCCCAGGAACATGGTATTGAGACGATTGGGAGTTATACCAATTTCATCACTTATCTTTTTGATGATGCGAGAGATTCTACCAAGATAGCCAATGCATTATTGCAAAAAGGGGTGATCATACGAAATCTTGCCTCCTATGGGCTCAATGCTATCCGTATCACTGTCGGTACTCAGGCACAGAATGACAGGTTTTTTGCACTCTTTTCTGAGGAGCTCACATGAAAAAAGTAAAGATTGCAACTGGTATCCCTGATTCCCTACAGGCGGTAGTATTGGAAGATTTTAGCCATTTTGAAGCAAAAATGACTAAGATAAAGCATCTGAAGACAGCCAAAGAGAATCTGGATAAAAGCTTTCTGCTGACGGCCATAGATACTCTGGAGCTAAAAGGTAAAAAAATTACACCTAAAAGAGTCAAAAAGATATGCAAGAGAGCATTGGTAGCCATGATTGAAGAGGCAGAGCGATGAATATGAGCGAAAAATCTATAGATGCATTAAAAGAGACTGCTGCGGATATAAGAGAAAAAATACTGGAAACTGTCAGCAAAAACGGAGGTCACCTGAGCTCATCACTGGGAGCAACGGATTTGATCGTAGCGATGCACCATGTCTTTGATGTACCCAATGACCCCTTCTTGTTTGATGTTTCCCATCAGGCTTATGCACACAAGCTTCTTACGGGCAGGTGGGATGATTTTGATACTTTGCGTCAGTTTGGGGGTATTTGTGGTTATACAGATCCCAAAGAGTCTGCTTCTGACTATTACAAGGCAGGACACAGCTCTACCTCTATCTCTCTGGCAGTCGGTGCAGCCAAAGCCATAGCCCTCAAAGGAGAACCACGCGTGCCCGTAGCCTTTATTGGCGATGGCAGCATGACAGCAGGCATGGTCTATGAGGCACTGAATGAACTAGGAGACAGAAAGTATCCCGTGGTTATTATCCTGAATGACAACGAGATGAGTATTGCCAAACCTATAGGGGCGGTTAGCCGTTATCTCTCTACTACGATGGCAAGCCCCTTTTACCAAAAACTCAAAAAACGCACAAAGAAAATACTTGAACATTTTCCTGAAGGTGCTTCCTATATGGCAGAGCGTTTCGAGGAGTCTTTTCGTCTTATTACGCCGGGGCTTCTTTTTGAAGAGCTTGGCATTTCCTATATTGGACCGATCGACGGGCACGATATGGAGTCAATTGTCAGTACACTTAAGATTGCTAAAGAGCTAGGTGCACCAGTGATCGTCCATGCCCAGACCACCAAAGGCAAAGGATATGAAATAGCAGAGGGGACACAAGAGAAATGGCATGGCGTTAGTGCCTTTGATCTGAAATCCGGAGAGCCTCTCAAGAAGTCGGGTTCTGTGCCTGCGACACAGATCTATGGAGAGACACTGCATGCGATGGCCTCCAGAGATCCGAAGATCGTGGGTGTCACGGCTGCGATGCCTAGCGGCACCGGACTGACCAAACTGATAGAGTCATTTCCAGATCGATTTTGGGATGTGGCGATCGCAGAGCAGCATGCCGTGACCTCTATGGGGCCGCTGGCAAAGGAGGGTTTCAAACCCTTTTGTACGATCTACTCTACCTTTTTGCAGCGGGGCTATGACCAGGTGATTCATGATATTGCCCTGATGGATCTGGGGGTGACCTTTGCGCTAGATAGGGCAGGTATTGTGGGAGAAGACGGAGAGACACATCAGGGGGCTTTTGATATCTCTTATCTGAGACCCATTCCCAATATGGTACTCTGCGCACCCTACAACAAAAGCAGTATGGAGAAAATCATGCAGTTTGCTGCGGACCATTCTGGCCCCTTAGCATTTAGATATCCAAGAGGTGTCTTTATGGTGGCAGACAATGAGGTACCATCTTACGAACTGGGTAAAGCACATTTGCTGCAAGAAGGGAAAGAGATACTTCTTGTTGGCTACGGTAATGGCGTGGGCAGAGCAATCCAGACGGCAGAGATCTTGTCAGAAATGGCGCCTGCCATCCTTGATCTGCGTTTTGTGAAGCCTTTGGATGAGGCATTACTCAAAAAGCTTGCAGGAGAGTACAGCCAATGGTTTATTTTTAGTGACAGCGTACGCATGGGTGGGGTAGGCTCAGCTATCAGTGAACTCTTTTCTCAAGAAGGTATTACGGATGTTTCATTGACAACTTTTGAATATCCTGATGCTTTTATTGCACATGGGAATACGGTATTGATAGAGGAGTCGTTGGGTATTTTGCCCAAACAGCTAGCAGAAAAAATTACATATAGTATAACAGAAGGATAGCAATCATGACAAAAACATATATATTTACCAGTGAGTCTGTGACAGAGGGACACCCGGATAAAATGGCCGACCAGATCTCTGATGCGATACTGGATCATATCATTGCCAGTGATACCCAAGCAAGAGTCGCGTGTGAAACAATGCTGAGCAATGGATTTTGTATTATTGCAGGAGAGCTAAAGACCACGACTTACGCGCCCATGCAAGAAATTGCCAGAGAAGTGATCAGGGAGATCGGCTATACAGATGCCAATTTTGGCTTTGACTATCGTAGCGCTGGTGTACTTAATGGTGTAGGAGAGCAAAGTCCTGATATCAATCAGGGTGTGGACCAGGCTGATGGAGAGATTGGTGCAGGTGATCAAGGGTTGATGTTTGGTTATGCCTGTAACGAAACCAGCGAACTTATGCCGTTGCCTATCTCGTTGGCGCACAAACTCACTGCCAAGTTGGCTGAAGTGAGAAAGAATGGTACGCTTCCTTACCTCCGTCCTGACGGCAAGGCTCAGGTGAGTGTGCGTTATGTAAATGGGAAACCAAGTGAGGTCACTACCGTGGTTGTCTCCACACAACACAGTCCAGATGTAGATCAGGCGACACTGCATAAAGATATTCTTGCTGAGGTCATTGAAGCAGTGATACCTTTGGAGCTCAGGGATACAGATATTGTGTATCATATTAACCCTACGGGAAGATTTGTTATTGGCGGGCCGCAGGGGGATGCGGGCTTGACAGGTAGAAAGATTATCGTCGATACTTATGGTGGCTCCTGCCCTCATGGCGGGGGTGCTTTTTCTGGAAAAGACCCCACCAAGGTAGACCGATCAGCTGCCTACGCCGCGAGGCATATTGCCAAAAACTTGGTAGCTGCAGGTGTGGCAGAAAAAGTGACGATTCAGATTGCCTATGCGATTGGCGTGGTAAAACCGGTCTCTGTGATGGTGGATACGGGAGGCACAGCTGTGGTGGATGAGTCTCGCATAGAGGATTGTGTCAATGCACTGTTTGATATGACACCAGCAGGTATCATTAAGTCACTGGATCTACTGAGACCTATCTATCGCAAGACTGCCTCGTACGGTCATTTTGGACGCGAAGAAGAGGGCTTTAGTTGGGAAAAATGTGATCGCGTGAAAGAGATCAAAGCCTACCTCAATCTATAGGTGTTACGAGAGAGGTTTTTTCTACACAAAATAGAGAAAATTAAAGTTTTGTTTACTCATCTTGTGATATAGTTCATAACTTAACTAAAAGGAGAAATAAATGGCAGTAATGATTACAGATATCTGTATTAACTGTGCAGCGTGCATCGACGAGTGTCCAGTTGAAGCAATCGTGGATGAGGATGATAACCCAACGGGCGAAGACACTTACTATGTCTATGCAGACAAGTGTGTAGAGTGTGTCGGACATCATGATGAGCCTGCATGTGCAGAAGCCTGCCCTACAGAGGGTTGTATCCAATGGAGTGATGTATTGGATGGCCAGCCAGCAATGGAAGGCAGAGGAGAAAAAGGTACACCAGTCGTAGAAGACTAAGCTTTTTCTTCGCCAGGTTTGCCTGGCACCTTTCCTTATTTTTACTTTCTAATCTTTTTCTAATCTTTTTTTCGATAAAATCCCGCCCTAATGCTTTGTTTGCATGACTTGCATGCTTGGCAAATTAACCCGATGAAGGAATACCTATGGAGCAAACACTATCCATTATCAAGCCAGATGCTGTAGCAAAGAATGTTGTGGGGCAAATTCTTGCTCGATTTGAAAATGCAGGATTGAGAATTGCTGCAACCAAGAAGATTCAGTTGAGTCGTGCTGATGCGGAAGCTTTCTATGCTGTGCATGCTGAGAGACCTTTTTTTGCTGAATTGGTTGAGTTTATGATCTCTGGACCAGTGGTTGTCACGGTACTAGAGGGCGAGAATGCTATGGCGAAGAACAGAGATCTTATGGGCGCTACTAACCCAAAAGAAGCAGTAGAGGGTACCATCAGAGCAGATTTTGCTGAGAGCATCGATGCCAACGCAGTACATGGTAGTGACTCTTTGGAGAATGCTGCTATTGAGATCGGTTTCTTCTTTGCACAGAGAGAGATTGTTTAATCTCCACTGATGAAGATACAGTTTGACAAGGTAGGCAATACAGCGAAACCTTTTCGCTGTATAGAGGGAGAACTTACGCTGAGTGGTACACTGAAAAAAAGTGCCCATCATCGTGTCTCCCTTGTGTCTACACTTGAAGGTGAGATGTCACTACTTTGTGACAGATGTGGCAAGCAGTATATCAAGCAGATTAAAAACCCTTTGGCACTGACCTTGAGTGATGTGATGTGCAAAGATAAAGAGGATTTGGATATAATTGAGTTTCTAGATGGTGTGATTGACCTCACATACATTCTCAAGAGCGAAATAGATATCCAAAAAAGTATCTACCACTACTGTCCAGAGTGTGACGGGAGTGAAGAGATATTAGAAATAGAATTTTAACAAAAGGAAAATATTATGGCAGTACCTAAGAGACGCGTAAGTAAAACAAGAGCAGCAAAGAGAAGAACCCATTACAAATTGACACTACCAAGACCCGTCAAAGATGCTGACGGTACTTGGAGAATGCCTCACCACATGAATATGACGACAGGCGAATACAAAGCCTAATGTCACCCGACAAAAGAGCTGTACGCATTGCTATTGATGCAATGGGAGGGGACTTTGGTCCTGAACCGATTATTGATGGCTGTGTACAAGCGCTCAATGAGAAAAACTTTATGCCTATTCTTGTAGGAGATAAAGAAGAGATACTCTCCTATCTTCCCCTCTATTATCAGGACAAAGTAGAGATCGTAGATGCTTCTGATGTGATCAGTATGAGCGATTCAGCTACAGATGCCCTCAAACGAAAAGAGAGCTCGATTTATAAAGCTGTAGAATTGGTGAGAGACGGTAAGGCAGACGGTGTGGTCTCAGCAGGACACAGCGGTGCTACTATGGCATTGGCTACACTTCGTATCGGACGCCTCCCTCATATATCCAAGCCTGCCTTGGCAGCATTAATGCCTACAGACATAGGTAAAAAAACGCTGGTACTTGATGTAGGTGCAGTGGTGGAATGTAAGGCGCAGAATCTATATGAATTTGGTGCTATGGGTGAAGCCTATGCCCAAGAAGTGTTGGGGATCCCCAATCCTCGGATGGGGCTACTCTCAAACGGTTCAGAAGAAAGCAAAGGAAACGAGCTGACCAAAGAGGCGTTTGGTATGCTTACGGCCATAGATAATTTTCAGGGCAATGTAGAAGGTCGAGATATCTTCAATGGAAAAATTGATGTGGTGGTCACCGATGGTTTTACGGGTAATATTTTACTAAAGACCAGCGAAGGCGTTGTCTCTGCAATCTTTTCACTCATGAAGCAGCACATTCAGAGATCCCTGCCTGCCAAGGTGGGTGCGCTCCTTATGAAGAAAAAAGTCTTTAGCCACCTCAAAAAAGAGGTTGACTATGCAGAGTATGGTGGTGCACCACTGCTTGGTATTGACGGCTGTACGATTATTAGCCACGGAAGTTCTAATTCCAAGGCAATCAAAAATGCTATTTTCCAAGCAGTCAACTATGCGAGATCAGATGTCAACAAGCAGATAGAGGCACTACTCATTGCTGGTCAAGACAGGCTTGAAAGCAAGTCATAAATAAGGAATACGATGTCTAGAGCACTATCCCCTCTTGCTTCATTTCGTGCTATCGGTGCGTATGTACCCGAGAAGATTCTGACCAATTTTGATCTGGAGAAAATGATTGATACGAGTGATGAATGGATTACCAAGCGCACTGGTATCAAGGAGCGCCGTATCGCTGCCGAAGATGAGTCTACCAGTGACATGGGGGCCAAGGCAGCGGCACTGGCCATCGAAAGGGCAGGTATCGACAAGGCAGAGATAGATCTTGTACTTTGTGCCACGGTGACACCTGATTACTTCAATATGCCCTCTACTGCCTGTATCATTTCTGAAAAATTAGATATCCGCAATGTGCAGGCGCTTGATATCTCTGCTGCATGTAGTGGATTTGTTTACTTGCTCTCTGTGGCCAAGGCATTTATCGAATCAGGCATGAAGAAACATATTCTGATTATCGGTGCTGAAAAATTCTCTTCAATCGTGGACTGGACAGATCGGGGTACCTGTATTCTCTTTGGCGACGGTGCTGGAGCAGCGATTATTTCCGCAACTGACAAGAAAGAAGAAGCATTTGTCGATGTACATGCCAGTGCAGATGGTGGGTATGCAGACTTCTTGGTGACACCTTCACCTGGATCAGTCAATCCTATGAATCAGAAATCATTGGATGAGGGACTTAATTTTGTGCAAATGAAAGGAAATGAGACTTTCAAATTGGCAGTGAGAACACTGACCAAGGATGTCAAAGAGATCTTGGAAACCAATAAAATCTCTGCAGGGGACATCCCCCACTTTGTCCCCCATCAAGCGAATTACCGTATCATTAAGGCTGTAGGCGATGCGCTTAAGATGAGAGAAGATCAAGTGGTACTCACTGTACATAAATATGGTAACACCTCTGCAGCCTCTATCCCTATGGCCATCAATGATCTGTATGAAGCAGGCAATCTGAAATACGGTGAACTCATGCTGCTCGACACCTTTGGTGGCGGACTTACCTGGGCTAGTGCACTGTTGCCCTATGCCGGGAAATAGCTTCCCCATAGGGGCAGATAGGGTATCTGCCCCTACGAATTTCTTCTAATTCTTACTTTTTTTGGATCAAACAGTGCGATCATCTCTTTTACCATCGGTTCATTGAGTAGTTCTGAGGGGTCTTTTTCTTTGGCAGCTTCGGTATCTCCTGCATCTGGAGCGATACAGGAGCTTTTCATTTCAATCTCTTCAGGTATGACATTGCTGGGAGCTTCGACAGGCTCAGTCACCGTACGCTGGGCAGACTCGGTAGCCATGTGTGTATCTTTAGTACTTCCCAAGGCTACGGTTGCTGAGCCTGTCGAAGCACTAACTACTTTTTTTTTAGGCTCCGCCGGGATATTGACAATTTTCGTTTCAAACCCAAAAAGCTCCTGCACGAACATCTTGATGATACTCCAGTGGTTGATGAGCATTTTTTTGTCAGTATCTGCTGCGGTAGAGTGCCAGGTCAATGCATTCTCCTGAAAGCTTTCATAGCTGATATTGGACTCAAAACATTGGCCTAGATCATAATCTCTGTCATAGATTTTTTTGACCAAAGAGTTAAACTTTAGTGCCCCTGTGTCAATCTGTTCTGTTGCGGGTTTGGGACTGGGCTGTGGCACTTCTTTTGCAGGGGTAGGCTCTTGGGTATGTACTTCTTGAGAGGCAGTAGAAGGTGCCTCCTCTTTTCTTTTCTCTTGCGTAGCTACTTTTGCCTCTGGCTGTACTGTAGCTTCTTGTTGGGGTGATGGATTTTGAGTTGTTGCTTGGACAGGTGGTTTCTCTGTGATAGGCGTGGGTGTCTCGACTTCTATTTCTGGTATCTCTACCTCTTTTTCTGGTGTTTTGATCTCTACACCGGAGAGCTCTTTTTGGAGGATGCGGATCATCTCATCGATCTCTTTAGAGGAGAGTGCTTCAATCATTTTGAAAAGTGTCAAGGAAAGGACGAACTCTCCTTCGCTTCCCAATGCCAAGAGCTCTTTGGCGTCTGCCAGTATTCTGAAAAAACGGTCGATAATCAGAGGCGCAAATCGACCATCTTTGGCAAAGAGAAGCTCTTTGAGATACAGTGTCAGCTCATCGATGACCATCTCAGATTCATACTCTGAGGCTAGCGTGATAAATTCCAGCACTTTAGACTCATTTTTTGCCAGTAGGTGGTTGAGAAGCTCATCGAGTAAGGAGGGCTCTATGATACCAAGCATATTGGTCACAGTGGTCATATCGACATGATTTTTGGAGTAGACAATGGCCTGATCCATGAGCGTCAGAGAATCCCTAAGGCTTCCCGCACCACTTCTGGCAAGGACATCCAGTGCCTCTCTCTCATAGCTGATATTCTCTTTGTTGAGGATATGCTCCAGGTGGCTCAGTACCAGCTTTTGTGGAATCTTTTTAAAACGAAAATGCTGCGTTCTAGAGAGGATCGTGGCAGGCAGTTTGAGTGGATCTGTGGTCGCGAGAATAAATTTGACAAAATCAGGCGGCTCTTCCAGTGTCTTGAGCAGGGCATTGAAGGCCTGTGTGGTGAGCATATGGACTTCGTCAATGATAAAGATCTTGTATCTGCCGATGCCAGGTTTGTATTTGGTATGCTCGATGAGCTCTTTGATGTCATCGATACCACGGTTGGAGGCGGCATCCATCTCGATGATATCCATATGCCTGCTCTCGTTTGCCATGGTGCAGTTGTCACAGTGGTTGCAGGGATGAGAAGAGGCACCCTCCTCACAGAGCAGGGCTTTGGCAAAGATTCTTGCTGTGGAGGTTTTTCCGCTGCCTCTGAGTCCGGAGAAGAGGTAGGCATGAGAGAGTCTATCGCCATCCAGTGCCAAAGAGAGTGTTTGGGACACAGTCTCCTGTCCTACTAGGCCATTGAAGGTGGAAGGACGGTACTTTCTGGCTAATGCTAGTGACAAATGAACTCCTTCTGTCTGTGTTTGGGCTAATATTGTAGTAAAATTTTACTTTTGATTGGTATAATTTGAAAAACGATCGAAAAATGATTGCAGGAAGGCTTCAGTATGAAAATGGATAACACAAGAGAGAGTCGCAATGTGGATGACAGGAGATCGTCCTCTGGCGGAGGAGGGAGAGGCATGCCTTCTATGGGCATGATCATGATGATCTGGCCTTTGCTGAAGCCTCTGCTTAGAACAAAATTTGGATGGACAGTTATCGGACTTGGTGCCTTTGCTTGGTTTTCTGGGTTCAATCCACTCTCCTTGGTGGGCATGGGTGGGTCAAGTACAGCAGTGGTGAACAAGGCAAAAGATGACAAAGAGGCGACCTTTATCAAGAAAGTGCTGGCAAGTACCGAAGATGTGTGGAAGCAACAACTTCCAAAATACGGCATCAGGTACCAAGAGCCGGAGATGGTACTGTATCGAAACGGTACCCGAAGCGGTTGTGGAGCAGCAAAGTCGCAGATGGGCCCTTTTTATTGCCCTGCAGACCACAAAGTCTATCTGGATCTTGGTTTCTTTGATGAGCTTTCAAGACGCCATAATGCACCGGGAGACTTTGCACAGGCCTATGTCTTGGCACATGAGATAGGGCACCATATCCAAAATATGCAAGGCACACTCACCAAAGTACAGCGCGCCAAACAGCAGTGGCGTAGCGAAGCCAAGCAGAATGCCCTGCAGGTACGGGTCGAGCTTCAGGCGGACTGCTATGCCGGTGCCTGGGCACACCATGCACAAAAGGAGTTTGGTATTCTGGAGGAGGGTGATATCGCCGAGGCACTCAATGCCGCGAGCTCTATCGGAGATGACAAGTTGCAAAAAGAGGCTACAGGGTATGTACGACCGGACGGCTTTACGCATGGTAGCTCCAAGCAGCGAAGGGAGTGGTTTACCAAAGGGCTGGCAACGGGTGACCTAAGGCAGTGCGATACATTCCGGTAAGCAACGAATAGCCAACGATGCAGCATAAAGAGATCACTATCACACTCTCCTCTGAAAGTGACTTGACTGAGGTGATATGCAAGGCATTTGATACCTGTAAGCATGGCACCGATAAGAGACATCAACATGTCACCATAAAGCCTTCGCTCAAGCAGGAGATTGCTGAGTTGCAGGAGGGGGAGTCTGCCTATTTGGCTGCTGCGTGGAGGAGTCAGATAGGGGTGATGCTTGGGTAGGCACTACGATAGCATTACCCCACCTTACTATTTGAATAGTTGACTGTGTGTTCCCATTCTTTGAAGATAGAGTACATCATCCACTACTTTATAGATGATTAGCATATCACCGCCCAAATGAAATTCCCTGAAGCCTTTATACTCTCCGATGAGCTCATGGTCTCTTGCTTCATTATTACCGCACCAATAAATAATCTGAATTTTTGATGCTGCAATTTCGTTCACAGGCAAGGCAGATTTTTGTAGGACTCGCCATAGCGAATGCAAGAAAATCTAACGCAGCATGTGGGCGAAAGTGCTGCACCCTTCGGGGGAGAACGATATGAGGCAATCTGCACGCAAAAAAATCTTTGCATTAACTACGGCTAGTCCTACAGATTTTTTCACGCACATCTTATCTCATCTCGTTCTCTCAAAAGTTCAGACTATTTGTTGGTGCGGTAATAGGTAGAGTTATGCCTTCCAAAATACGAGAAAGGTATTTGAGTCTTTTGGCATATTGCTCATCTGTTAGTTTTGCTTTTGATGCATCCTTCTTATAATACTTGTGCCTTTTGAGTATCATTACTTATCCAAATCCTCTAAAGTCACCTCTTCATAATTATCACCAGTCTCTACATCTCTCATAGCTTCAAGCGTCATATCATTAGGTATCTTTACTTCAAAAGGCAAGCCTCTATTGAAGACGGATTGCGCTAAAAACATATTGACTGCTTCGCTCAAACTCAGTCCATAATAATTATATATCTCCTTGGCTTGCTCCTTGAGATTAGTGTCTAGATACACATTGGTTCTTGATTTTTCTACCACCATAATGAATCCTTTTTGTTTAGTATAACACAAAGATTGTGTTTTGTAAAGTAT
>JALVVQ010000310.1 GCA_027023325.1 Campylobacteraceae bacterium
CTATGCTCTACAAGATCATTCCTTTTCTTACATGGTTTCATCTCAATGCACAAGGTTACTTTACAGCACCCATGATGCACGAGGTAATCCACCCTAAAACTGCTAAAAAGCATTTCTGGATTCACTGTGCCATGGTGGCAAGCTTGCTTCTTTCAATACTGATACCTGCAGTAATCTATCTTTCTGGGCTACTGATGATACTCTCTTTTGGATGGATCGCCTATCAAATACTGCATGCCAACAGACTCTACAAGCATACACAAGAGACGGGAGAGAAGTTTGATATGGAAATGAGTGTTTCGGCCTAAAATAGCTCACGCACTGGATATCAGACATCTCCAACAATAGGTAATACCCTATATGCCCCGAAGAAAGTACTATTCCCCCAAATAACGATACCTTATCTTCTCCCAATCCTCACTATGGAGGATATCCAGCATCGCCCTATTGATCTTCTCTCTAAATATACTACCTTCAGGAAGAGCAATGCCATAGTTTTGCATCTCAAATAGCCCTCCTACCATCATTAACTGCTCCTCATAGTGTTGTCGGATAATGTACTGCAAGAGTGGCGCATCATAGACCATCGCATCTACATGCTTATCCTTGAGTGCTCTCAGTCCCTCAGTAGCGCTGTTATAATATTGAGGGTAAATTCTCCTCTCTTTAAGATATGTATCACTTACCGAGTGCCGAATGCTGGCAATTTTTCCTCTAGCCAAATCTTCGGGCTTAGAGATCAGGTGATCCATTTTAGCAACGGTAAGGGCCGATGCCACTCCCGCGATAATAGAGGAAACCAACAACAATGAAGCAAACATCCAAAAAAGTGCTATCAACCTACCTCCCAAGGTTTTGGGGGTCATGTCACCATAGCCCACTGTCGTCATTGTCACTGCAGCCCACCACATGCCGCTGGCAATACCCTTGATTGGATTTGGGTTAAAATTATCAGGGTTCCTTTTTCGTTCCACCAGCCAGGTGATGGTACCAATCAGAAACAATATAAATCCCAAAAGAGCAACAAGAAAAAGCATTTTGTAGGAAAAGATACTCTTGAGTACTGTAAGCCACCCTTGAGAGTCACCTCGAGGCACAGCGATACTCAATCCTGTAGTATAATAGCTATGGCTAAAGTCAAACTTTCTTTCTCTCTCGCTGGTGATCGTAATAGCTGCAATCGCCACATCCAAACGCTTCTCTTCTACTCCTTTCAGCAAAGACTTGAGAGTGTGCTCCTGAAATCGATATTTAAATCCAAGTCGCTTGGAGATCAATTCCCAAAGCTCAATACTCATTCCCTCCCAGTGCCCTTCTCCGTCTCTCATAGAAAAAGGAGGGGCTACTTTGGTACCCACTAAAAGCACCTTGTCTGAAGATGGCATTTCAACAGCATGCAGAAACAAAAAAAAGGATAAAAAAATGAAAAATATTTTAGATATAGTACGCATAATGTCCATTATAGCGAAATTAAAGAAGAATAAAAAGGTGACAGCAGGTACTAGTTTTCAATCCTCAGTAATCTTTGAACCACCTCTCTGTCATCAAAGGGATGCTTTACTCCCTTGCTCTCCTGATAGGTCTCATCCCCTTTACCCAGTATCAATAGAACCTCGTTCTTCTCGAGTGCCTCCAATGCCATCTTGATCGCAAGTTTTCTGTCTGGGGTAGCGGTGACATGCTCTTTTCCGCTAAGTCCTGCCAAGATATCTTCTAAAATCATCTCAGGCACTTCGCTGCGTGGATTGTCACTGGTGACATAGATTTTCTTGGCAAATCTTCCTGCCACTGCACCCATGCGGGGGCGCTTCTCGCGGTCTCTGTCGCCACCTGCACCAAATACCACCACGATATCCCGATCCTTCATGGCATTGAGCACCTGATACATACCGTCATCGGTATGGGCAAAGTCTACAATCACCAAAGGCTCACGACTTACTACCTCCATGCGTCCAGCTACGCCACCAAAATGCGCTACCACTTCACAAACTTCTGCCAATGATCTGCCCGTCAGCATTGTCACCGCGCCTACTGCGGCCATCAGGTTAAAGAGATTAAACAAGCCTACCATGGGTGAGTGAAATGTCTCTTCTTGGTCTAAATATTTGATGCCTGCTGTGAGCCCATGTGCCATAGAGAATGCCTGTACTTTGAAAGTAGCGGGCTCATCTACGCCATAGGTCAATGCGTTTTTGGGATTGAAGGTAATCTGTTTGATATCGTCTTTGTTGAGTAGTTTTGGGCTCTCATCTTCAAAAAAGAGACTTTTGACCCTGCGATACTCTTCTACGGTACCATGATAATCCAGATGGTCACTCGTAACATTGGTATGGACTTTGAGGGAAAAGGCGATATCCTCGATCCGCTTCTGGTCAATAGCATGAGAGCTGACCTCCATGATAAAGTAGCCACAGTCATGATCCAGTGCCATTTTCATATGGTGCAGTGTTTCGAGGATAGAGGGCGTGGTCATCGCCTTCTCTTCCAGCTTCTCTTCTTCAGCGAAAAATCCTCGTGTGCCTTGCAATGCCGGCTTCTCTCCCAAGTCTAGCAAAAAAGAGTAGATGGCCGCAGTGACGGTGGTTTTGCCATTGGTGCCTGTGACACCTACGGTCTTGAGTCTATCGAGATACCAGTACTCGATCAACTCAGATGGCGTGATAGTCTCTGGCTTTTGTGTGAGCTGTGCAAAGTATTTTTTGTTCTGAGAGGTGAGTAGAAAGAGCGTGTCGTCTTCTAGACTGTTGGTATCATCTGTCAACGCCGTGAAATGATCTCGTGTAAATGTAACCTTCATACTACGCTTTTCCAATGAGTCCATAGAGCGCATAGACATCTTGGCTAGAGCCAAAATGACCACTCATGGCATCAAGGTATTTCAGTGCAATGTCATGGTAGTCAGCAGCAATCAGTCTCTTGACGAAATCGATAAACTCTTCTTTGTTGGTAATGACTACTTTGGTAGAGAACATGATATTTTCGAATGCCTCTCTAAAACTGCCTTTGTCTTCGATTAGTTGAATGAAATCGCTATAGCTGATACCATCCTGGTGCTCTATCTGCTCCTTGAATGTATCAGAGAGCTGCTCCTGTATCACGATGCGTGTCGCATAGATAGTCTGTGAGAGTTCATCAATAATAGCTTCGGCATCTTCACTGGAGCTCTTGATTGCCTGATAGTAGTCAAAGAGTGCCTGCGCATCATCTTCTAGATCAAGCCCCATATCGCTCAGATAGGCGCCCACTTTGGCATCTTTGAGTTTTGGGTAATCCTTTAGGAGCAATCCATAGATCTTGAGCGCATCGGTATAGTTTTTATTTAGAAACTGATCTTCAGCCCTTTGCAATAAAACATTTTTGCTTGTCATGATAGTCCTATTCTTTGGAGTCTAAGTCTTATTACATTTTAACATAAATGCTTTAAGGGAACCTCTAATATCTTCCAAAAACTAGGACATACCACCTCTGAGCTTCATCTTTTTCTCCCATCGATGCCCCACAAAAGAGAGGATAGAGGTAATGGCAAAATACATGGCAGCTACGATGAGCCATGTCTCGAAGGGGGAGAAGGTGTTGGCCACAATCTCTCTGCCCACTTTTGTGAGATCCGTAATTGAGATGACAGATACCAGTGAGGAGTCCTTGACCAGTGCAATGACTTCTCCCACCAAAGTAGGCAAGGCTCTCTTGAGTGCTTGTGGCATGATGATGGAGCCCATGGTTTGCACATAGTTCATCCCTAGAGATTTGGCAGCTTCATGCTGACCTTGATCTATCGACTGTATCGCGCCCCTGAGTACTTCGGCTATATAGGCGGCATAAAAGAGTCCCAGTGACATCGCACCAGCATAGAACCTCGGCAGATCAAATATCGTGGCAATAATAAAATAGAAGATAAAGATCTGTACCAGCAGCGGGGTGCCTCTCATCACCGTGATATAGGAAGAGGCGATATACTGAAGAAGCGGAAATTTACTGATACGCATAAAGGCAAGTATGCTTGCAAAGAAGAAAGCAATCAGCCCCCCAAGTGCAGATATCTTGAGCGTGACAATTAGCCCATTGACGAGGGGGCCGGGTACCCAGTGTGTCATCTCCAGGACGGCATCCCCTTCGTAAATATCATCTTCATCATCAACGGAAGGCTTGTACCCCTCTTCGATAGGGTATGTTTTAGTCTTTCCATCGTCTGCTGTAAGGGTGAGCTGTTTGCCTTGGATGCGCACTGTGCCATCAAAATCTGCTGGCACGGCCTCAACTTTTTGGTAGGCAAAGTACTTTGGTACACTGTTCCATTTCCATGAATAGTTCATATTGCTTGCCGCGTTGAAAAGTGCTACGGCAAGCAAGAGATAGAAGCCTACGGCTCCCAGTTTCCCAAGTGTTGTACTCTCAAATATACTTTGACGATGTTTTGACATAGGTTACTGTACCTTCTTCAACCACTTGCTGTCGATCATCCATTTCTTATAGATTTTCGCATATCTGCCATCATTTTTGACCTGGTAGAGGAAGTTGTCAAGCCAGTTGAGGAAATCTGGATCTCCTTTTCTTACTGCCCAGCCGAATGGTTCAAATGTCAAGTCTTTATCCCAGTGCACGATACCTTTGCCACCTTTTTTTGCCATGAAAAGCACATTGTAAGGTTTGTCATAAATAAAGGCATCTGCCTTCCCGTTCAAGACTTCCTGTGCAGCGTCTGCTTCTGTTTCAAAGGTTCTGATCTTTGCTTTTTTGAACATCTTTCTGGCAGCGATCTCACCGGTTACCCCTAGTTTTGTGACAACTGTATATTTGGGATCATCAAGGTCTTTCCAGGTCTTTGCGACTGCTGCTACTTTTTCACTTACGATCAGTGTTTGACCAGCAGAGATATAAGGGCTGGCAAAGTTGACTTTGAGGTTTCTTTTTTGTGTCATTGTCATGCCCGAAGCAATCATATCATACTTGTCAGTCAGCAATCCAGCGATGATACCATCCCATGCTGTTGGAACCAACTTAAGCTTCACACCCATTTCTTTTGCCATCATCTTGACCATGTCCACATCAAAACCAATGATGTTTCCTTTTTTGTCTTTCATTTCAAAAGGCATATATCCCGGCTCTAGTCCTACTCTCAGTTCACCTCTTTTTACAATAGCATTCAGTGCCGAATCCTCCCATACTTGTGAGGCACCCGCCCACGCTGTCATGTTGAATAGCACTACCAGTGCCAGTAGAAATTTTTTCATTTCATTCTCCTTATGTTATTTTGGTCTTTATAGCGACCCCAAAATATTGCTACAACACTTTGGGGTCGCTACGGTCTTAGTGTGTCAATATCTCTTTGAGGAAGAGTTTTGCCCTGTCGCTCTTGGGATATTCGAAAAACATTGTCGGTGTATTTTCTTCTATAATACGCCCTTCATCCATAAAGACAATTCTGTCTCCTACCTCTTTGGCGAAGCCCATTTCGTGGGTTACACAGACGATGGTATAGTTCTCTTGGGAGAGTGAACGCATGACATCAAGTACGCCACCGATCATCTCTGGATCCAATGCAGAGGTAGGCTCGTCAAAAAGAATAATTTTAGGCTGCATGGCCAAGGTCCTGGCTATAGCTACGCGCTGCTTTTGCCCCCCACTCAAAGAGGAGGGATAGTCGTGTGCCTTGTGATCCAGACCGACTTTTTTGAGGAGCGCCATGGAGTACTCAGCGGCTTTTTCTTTGCTTATGCCTTTGACTTTGATTTGCCCAATACTGGTGTTCTCGAGTATGGTTAGGTGGGGAAATAGATTGAAATGCTGAAAAACCATACCCGCTTCAGCTCGAATTTCATTAAGATTGGATTTTTTGTCATAGACACTCATGCCATCTACGACAATGGTACCGTCATCAATCTCTTCCAGGCGGTTGATACATCGTATGAGTGTAGATTTTCCGCTACCACTGGGGCCGCAGATCACTACGATCTCTCCCTGTTTTACACTGAAGCTAATATCGTGAAGTGCCTGAAAGTCCCCGAAAAATTTATTTACATGGGTCATTTCGATAATGTTTGTATCCATACCAATCCTAGAAAGCTAATTACTATCATTATATTGAAACTATACTAAAACTTTGGGTAAATCTACCTCTATTGTGCTTTTTTGGGCTATAAGTGCTCGAAGAATCATTTGGGCTACACTGATATCCTAAAGCATACACTTTAGAGGAAGGCTAGTAAGGCATTTATTCTTGATAGGTAACAAAAAGAAAAACATATAATTAAAATAAAGAGGAAGAAATAAAAAAGAAAGTAAAAACGTTTCAAGATGGCACTGACCTACATTCCCACAGACGTAGCCTGCAGTATTATCG
>JALVVQ010000311.1:0-318 GCA_027023325.1 Campylobacteraceae bacterium
CTAATGGAGAGCTGGGTATTTCATCTACATTTGATTGCTGCAATCTCTTGGATTGGTGGTTCTGTTTTTATGTTCGCATTGGGTATCTCTCTGCGGGATAAAAAAGCGCAAAAAGAGGTCTATCCTCATGTGGGACCTATTTTCGGATGGTTTGAAGTGGGTGCGTTGGTGGTACTGCTTTTGACAGGTGCCCTGCTTGGGATGGACTATTCACTGTTTGAGATGATCTTTTACGACAGCAGTATTCCCATCTCAGATGCGGTGAGCAAGAAAGTAGTACTCGTCTTGATATTGACGGTGGTTACGATTGTGCATTTT
>JALVVQ010000311.1:328-6238 GCA_027023325.1 Campylobacteraceae bacterium
TTGTGATGCACTATGCGATTGTGCTGAGAGATATATTGTAGACTTCTGCTACTCTGAGGTACCTTTTTCTGCACCTTTTGGTGTGTACTCCAAAGCTTTTTTCACAGATGCTACCGAACAAAAAAAGAGTGCATCAAAGACTGGATTGAGCCTGGTGGTGTTTTCGTCTATCATATCAAAAGGCTGGAAAAAGAATCCGGGCCCATTTTCCCTGATAGCAGGCCTGACATGAAAGACTATGGGCTTGAGGGTGCGCACAACATTCAGTATTTTTTTGTATTTTTTTGCCCCTTTTTCTGGCAGTAGATTCCCCTGTTCGCTTTCGTTAATGCGTGCCTTTAGCAACTGTTGAAGTTTGTCGTTGAAAATAATTTTATTCCATTTTATGGTACCGTACTCCATGGTAAATTCACTGTTGCCAGTGATGAGTGGATGGGGTTTTGATTCTCTGATGGCTTCAAGAAGCTGTAGGAAGAAGTTTTTTCCTCCAAAGTTTTCGGCACAGCGGAGTAGTTTTTCGTGGTGCTGTTTTTTTTCTTCGTCGGTGAGGGTACTTAAATCGCACATGTGGCTGCCTTTGGTATAGTTTTTTTGCAAGTATACCCGAATTTGTCACCATCAACCCACTCTAAACAAGCATTGGCTATAATCGCGGTAAAAATAAGGTCGTATCCAATGAGAAAACGCGTTTTGGTAAAATTTTCGGGTGAAGCTTTGGCAGGGGAAGAGGGCTATGGTATTGATACCAAAATCCTCAAGTTTATTGCTGATGAGATCAAAGCATTGGTGGATAACGGCACTGAAGTAGCGATTGTGGTTGGTGGTGGTAATATCATCCGTGGTGTGACAGCCGCACAAGATGGTATTATCAAGCGTACGAGTGGTGACTATATGGGTATGTTGGCAACTGTGATTAATGGCGTAGCGATTCAAGAGGCATTGGAGTATCGTGGCATGGAAGCGAGACTTCTCTCGGCGATTGACATGCATGAGATAGGGGAATCTTTTATCATCAGGCGCGCCAGAAGACATTTGGAAAAAGGAAGGGTTGTCGTATTTGCCGGAGGCACAGGAAATCCCTACTTTACTACCGATACTGCCGCCACACTGAGAGCCAATGAGATCGAAGCACATATGCTGATCAAGGCAACCAAGGTAGATGGTGTCTACGACAAAGATCCCCATAAGTTTGATGATGCTGTCAAGCTGAGTGAATTGAGTTATGACAAGGCATTGGGTGAGCATATTCGTGTGATGGATGATACGGCAATTGCACTTGCCAAAGAGAACAAGCTGCCTATCGCCGTGTGTAACATGTTTGGTAAAGGGAACCTACTTTCTGTGGTCAGTGGGGATACTTCCAGCTGCTCTATCGTAAAATAAATTAGAAACTAAAAGGACAAAAATGAGATTAGAAGTATTGGTAGCAGAAGCACTGAAGTATGTGGACAATGATCGTTATCTCTTGGCAAAAGCCATCGGTAAAAGAGCCAACGAATTAAGTAGTGGTAGTGCACCATTGGTGGATATGGATATCAAAAAATCCAAGGCCACAGATATTGCACTCTGTGAGATTGCTGAAGGAAAACTAAGCGTTTCCATTGATAACTAATCTGAATTATGACTGATTTGTTGGAGCAGATCGGACAGGTTCATACCATATCTGCAGCAAAAGACCACCTGAGAGCACAGGTGGAGATTACGGAGCCTATTGAGCGTGCGCTTGAGCTGGCTATCACACTTCATATAGACCAGCTTCGAAAAAGTGGTGACCCTTATGTGGTGCACCCTATTGCTGTGGCCGCTATCACTGCCTCATTCAGTGCAGATGAGACGATGGTGATCGCAGCACTGCTACATGATGTAGTGGAGGACACAGACTACAGCATAGAAGAGATCAAAAAGCAGTTTGGCAAGGATGTGACACATATTGTTGAAGGCTTGACAAAGATTGTGACCATTCGCGATGAAAACCTAATCGCCTCTGGCAGAGACGAGAGGATCAGTAGCTCTGCACTGAGTTTTCGCAAGATGCTGATTGCCTCTGTCGAGGATGTTCGGGTACTGATCATCAAGCTTTGTGACAGGCTGCACAATATGTTGACACTGGATGCGCTGCCTCCAGCCAAGCAGCAGCGGATCTCCGAGGAGACGCTGGTGGTCTATGCACCTATCGCACATCGACTGGGTATCTCCAGAATCAAAAACCATCTTGAAGATCTCAGCTTCAAGTATATCTATCCCAGCGAATATCAAAAAATAGATGCCTATATCAGATCTCATGACCAGAGCTTGCATTTTGGCCTCAATGCCTTTATAGAAAAAGTAAAAAAAGCACTGCATAAAGCAGGCTATCATTGGGAAGATTTTGAGGTGATTGGTCGGGTGAAGCACCACTATTCGATCTATCTCAAAATGCAACGCAAAGGGGTAGGGATCGATGAAGTACTGGATCTGTTGGCGATTAGGATCATTGTCAAAGAATCCTTGGAGTGTTATGAAGCACTGGGTGCCATACATCTAGAGTTTACGCCGTTGATCTCGAGATTCAAAGACTATATTGCACTGCCCAAAGAGAACGGGTACCAGACGATTCATACCACACTGTTTGATGAAGAGGGTATCGTAGAGGCACAGATCCGAACGCGAGAGATGCATCAGCTGGCAGAGTATGGTGTGGCTGCCCACTGGAAATACAAGGGGGGATTGGAGCATGTTAATCTGGAGTGGCTCAAAGGGTTAAACTACCAAAATGAATCCGTAGAGGAGTTTTATGAGCTGGCAAAAAGCGATCTCTTCTCTGAGGAGATCTCGGTCTTTACGCCGGGGGGAGACTATTTTACGCTCCCCAAGGACTCGGTGGCATTGGATTTTGCCTATGCAGTACACTCTGAGATCGGTGAGACTGCCACTGGAGCACTCGTAAATAAGGAAAAGGCCTCACTTCTGACCATTCTCAAAAATGGTGATATCGTTAAGGTGATCACAGACGGTAAGCCTAGAATGCACTGCTCTTGGGAGGGTACAGTCAAGACCTCCAAGGCCAAAAGTGGCATCCGTGCACAATGTAGAAAGCGCCTGAGAGAAGTGGATGAGTATACCAGCTACAATATTCTTGCCACGCTCTTTGGCAAATCTTCTCTTTTTGTCAAGGAGACGATCAAGGCGTATCAGGGGGATGCTACGATCGCCAAAGCAGCAGGACATCTGGATGCGCTCAAAGAGAAGATACATAAAATTGCCCGTTCTGAAAATATCAAAGAGGTGAGATTTTGGGAACTTTTGAAAAAAGGATATAAAAAGCCACAGCCCAAAGAGAAAGAACATTTTATCTTTTTTACCAATAAACAAATGGATGGGATAGAGTTTGACTACTGCTGTCACCCTAAAGTAGGAGATGATATTGTAGCGTTTTATAAGCATAACAAGGCTATTATTCATCATAAATTATGCATGAATGCTTATGGTAAGATCATGGCAGGTGAACCAATGCTTTTCGTGCAGTGGCGCAGTACCAAGATGCCCCAGTATCGACTGATTATAAGCCTTCCCAATCAGAAGGGTGAGTTGGCAAAACTATTGATAAAATTTTCGGAAATCAAACTCAATGTCATTGGCATAGAGTTTGGTATCAGCAATAGCGAAAGTGCGGAGTATTGTCATATTGAAGTAGAGTCGGAAAAAGCTGATAAAAAAGAGATAGAAAACGAAATAGGAAAGAAATTTAAACTGATAGATATCATCGCGCTGGATGATGCCTACAATCATTAAGAGGAGAAGAAAGATGAGTGTTGCAGTCGCTATGGCAGAGATAGAACGGGGAATTGCTGAGATTATTGATCTGACATATATTGAGAAAATCATTACGCGGTATTACGAGACAGGTGAGCCTTATTATGTCAAGTTGGGTCTAGATCCCACGGCACCTGACCTGCATCTTGGGCACACAGTGATCCTACAGAAGCTCTCCGTCTTTCAGAAATTTGGTGGTATTGTGCAGCTGTTGATTGGAGATTTTACTGCGATGATCGGTGACCCTACCGGTAAAAATGAGACTAGAAAGGTGCTTGACAGAGAGACAGTAAAAAGCAATGCAAAAACCTATCAAGAGCAAGCATTCAAGATTCTCGATCCGGAGAAAACAGAGCTGGTATTCAACTCCAGCTGGCTGGATGCGCTGGGTGCAGATGGCATGGTGCAGCTAACCACACAGTTTACTGTGGCGCGTATGTTGGAGCGAGATGACTTCTCCAAGCGTTTCAAAGGTGAGCAGAGTATCTCTATTTCAGAGTTTATTTATCCTCTGTTGCAAGGCTATGACTCTGTGGCACTCAAATCTGATATAGAACTGGGCGGTACAGATCAGAAGTTCAATCTCCTGATGGGTAGACATTTGCAGCGTAACTACAATGTGGGCAAAGAGCAGGCAGTGCTCATGATGCCCATTCTTGAAGGCTTGGACGGTGTACAAAAGATGAGTAAATCTCTAGGTAACTATATTGGCATTACTGATGCCCCCAATGATATCTTTGCCAAGGTACTTTCAATTTCTGATGAGCTGATGTGGCGTTACTATGAGCTGCTGAGCGCATGCTCCCTAGAAGAAATTTCTGCACTCAAAGCAGGCGTAGTAAACGGTACGGTGCATCCTAAGGCAGCCAAAGAGCAGTTGGCACTGGAGATCACGGCACGCTTTCATGATGAAGCAGCAGCCACGGCAGCCAAAACAGCCTTTGATAATCAATTCAAAGCCAATTTGATCCCAGAGGATATTCCTGAGTTTGAGATGGAAGTGGGGGCATGGATATGCAAGGCACTGGTGGATGCTGGTATAGAGCCTTCTACTTCTCAGGCAAGAAGAGATATCAAGCAAAATGCGGTTAGTATCGATCAAAAAAAGATCTCTGATGAAAAGCTGAATCTAGGTGCAGGTGAGTATGTGCTTCAGGTAGGCAAGAGAAAATTTGCAAAGGTAAAGGTGGGATAAATGGAACTTAAATCATTTACAATAGGAAAATATACCATTGAAAAACCGATTATTCAAGGTGGTATGGGCGTGGGTATCTCTTGGGATCAGCTGGCTGGAACAGTAAGCAAAGAGGGCGCATTGGGTGTGATTAGTTCCGTGGGTACAGGTAACTATAAAAACAGAAAATACGCTGACAAGGTACTTAGGGACAATCGACCTTCTGAGGCAAATAACTTCTACTCTGCCAAAGCACTCAAGGTAATCTTTGAAAATGCCAGAGCAATCTGTGGAGATAAGCCTTTGGCATGCAATATTCTCTATGCTTCTGTGAACTATGATCAGATTGTCAAAGATGCCTGCGAAGCAGGGGCAGATATGATCATCACTGGTGCGGGGCTGCCTCTGACCATGCCGGAAGCCGCCAAAGCCTATCCGGATGTGGCGCTGGTACCCATCGTCTCAACTGCCAAAGCACTTCGTATCCTCTGTCGCAGATGGAAAAAAACACACAATAGATTGCCAGACGCGGTTATCGTGGAAGGGCCACTTAGCGGCGGGCATCAGGGATTCAAGTACGAGGAGTGCTTCCTGCCGGAGAATCAACTTGAAGTGATACTTCCCCCTGTGGTAGAAGAGGCAAAAAATTGGGGCGATATACCAGTCATCGCTGCTGGTGGTGTCTGGGATCATGAGGATATTGTCAAGATGATGGCGTTGGGCGCTTCTGCTGTGCAGATGGGTACGCGCTTTATCGGTACAGTGGAGTGTGATGCACATGATAACTTCAAGCAAGTCATACTGAATGCCAAAGAGGAGGATATACAGCTGCTTAAATCCCCTGTAGGCTATCCGGCACGCGGTGTCAAAACGCATCTTCAAAAGATGATAGAGGAGCATACGGCACCCAAAATTGCCTGTATCTCCAACTGTGTTGCCCCTTG
>JALVVQ010000312.1 GCA_027023325.1 Campylobacteraceae bacterium
TTCGTACCAATAGAAGTCTGGGGCTTTATGCAACACTGCGCTTTGCAGACAGCAATCACTCCGAGGGGTTTGTGAGGGCAGGGTATTTTGCCGATGACCAGGACTATGTCTCCACATACAATCTTAAGCACGATACCCATTATGGAATGGAAGCCAAATATGAGAGCAGCGATCTGCTTGGCAGCAGTAAGCCTGAGGGCTATCGTGATGCTCTCTATGCCAATATCGTACTCTTTAATGATATTGACTATCTCAACCTTCAGAAAAACAGTCTACCACACCTTTCAGACTCCTATCTCAAAGAGTCCAGACTCAACTATATGCTCTACGACCAAAAACAGTATTTCGGGCTAAATGCCAAGTACTTTCTGGATGCTAACAAGGAGAGCAACAGCGAAACACTGCAGGAGTTTCCCTCTGTAAGATGGCATAAGTATAGCAGCGCTTTTATTTTAGAAGATATCTCTTACAGCATAGACGCAAAGCTAAGCCATTTTGTACGAGAAAAGGGAAATCAGTCTGGGCAACTTGAGCTCACGCTTCCGGTGGACTACCACTTCTCTTTTCTGGATGAGTACCTAAAAGTAAAACTGAGCGAAGAGTTGTATGCGTTTGCGGGCAATTTTGACCTGAATGGTACAGGCAGAGAAAGCTACAATACTCTGCTGGCAACACACAAGCTCAAACTCTATTCTGATCTTGTCAAGCCCTATGAACACGGTGTCCATACGCTTGAGTGGTCTGCGGAGTATGCATATCAGAATTATATGGGTGATGGGCTGGCGGCGTACCAGGCACTGGATCGCTCTTTACGCAAGGATTTTTTGTCGCACGAGCCTTTTGATGACAGGCTGACGCTCGCACTCTCTCAGTACTGGTATGGAGAAGATCTGGCACTGGGTGCCAAACAGCGAATATCTCAAGACTACTATCCTGATAGAGAGGAGAAGTGGGGGGATTTGAGGCATGAGTTGATGCTGGAGTATGGAAACTGGAGTATTGTCAATCTTTCCGAATACTCTTTCGCGTATCAGGGGCTTTCTGAGATGTCAAATAAACTTCTTTACCATGGAGAGCGGTTAGCTATGGATATGGAACACTTTTGGAGAAAGGATCTCGAACTAGGGAAGGTTTTGACCAATGAGATCGCACTGAATGCGCGATATCAGTACAATGACAAGATCAAGCTCTTTGGTAGTGTCACCTATGATCTCGAAAAAAAGCATAGCAAAAAATGGCGTTCTGGATTTCGTTATGACAAAGGATGTTGGGCTGCAGAGTTGAGTTATGAGCATGACACTAAACCGATCCTGGAGACTACAGGTGGAGGTTCTCTGAGTAACGATACTTTTATTGTAAGACTTAGCCTTGTGCCATTTGGAGAAAGCGAGATCAAGCAGTAATGCAGACAGAGGCAAGGATACACAAAGCATTGGATTGTCTGGATCTTCCTGCACTGGTAACCAGGTCAGATATTAAGAAAAGGTATCGACAACTGGCCAAAGAATGTCACCCCGACTTAAATCGAGCAGAGAGAGGAAAAATGGCAAAACTCAATGAGTCCTATGCGGTATTGATGGAGTATATAGAGTCTTTTCGTTATACTTTTGATACAGATGAGATAGTCAAACAATACCCTGGAGCAGCGCATGCCAAAAAATTCGAACCATAATTATTTTTTAGATAGAGAAGAAGCAGCCGAGAAACTTTACGATGTAATCCCTAGGGATTTCTTTGATAACAGAGAGGTGGTGGTCGTGGCACTGAGTGAAGGAGGTGTGCTGATCGCAGACAGTATCGCACAAAAACTGGGTGCAACTATGGATATTCTTCTGATCGAGTCTATCATCGCACCCAATAATCCTGAGCTCACTATCGCAAAAGTCAGTGAAACACAGGAGATAGTGATACATGGAGCACTGATAGAGGCTTTTGATATCAGTGAGGAGTTTGTCTACAGTGAGGCAAAAAGGGTTTATGACGATAAGGTCTTGAGTCACCTGTACAAATACCGAAAAGGTGGCACACTCCAGTCTGTCTCCGGGAAAGCGGTACTTTTGGTAGATGAGTGTGTAGAGACAGACTTTACGGCGATTGTTGCAATCAAATCTATGATTGCCATGGGAGCCAAAAATATCTATATTGCAACACCTATCATGGATCTTTTTTCTTATGAGAGTTTGTTGCAGATCAGTGATGGTATTTTCTGTTCTCATCGTATACGAGACTATATTTCGATAGAATACTATTATGAAAACTTAGAGAGACCAGAGTTCTCTGAGCTAGAAAGGATTATGCGTAGTTATGAATGAGACAATAATAGAAATAGAGCGTAGTAATATCAAGGGGAGCTATACTTTTGACAAGGTAGCCAAACAGGCAAGTGGTGCGGTGCTCTATAAGCAGGGAGATGCCGTACTCCTAGCAACGGTAGCAATAGATGAAACAGCGGTGGAGGAGAATTTTCTTCCGCTGACAGTACAATATATTGAAAAATCCTATGCGGCAGCAAAGATACCAGGTGGATTTATCAAAAGAGAAACCAAGCCGGGTGATTTTGAGACCTTAACATCTCGCATCATTGACCGTTCACTTAGACCATTGTTCCCCAAAGGATTCTACTACCCTGTTTCCATTGCAGTGACGGTACTCAGTAGTGATAGTGAAGTAGATATGCAGGTGGCGGCACTGCATGCTGCCTCTGCTGCGCTGTTTGTCTCGGATACACCCGTCTCAAAGAGTATTGCAGCAGTCAGAATCGGAAGAGACAGCAGTGGACTTCTATTAAATCCAGGCAATACAGCACTGGAAGAGGGCACACTGGATCTGCTGGTAGTGGGTTCAGGTGATGATATCCTGATGATAGAGATGCGTACGCTGGCTTCAGAGATCATGGATGATGTGATCGGCAGTGCCATAGCAGAGATGCCCATTGTTCTAGAGCATCATGAGTGTAACGAGCTGGAAGAGGAGACGCTGCTAGAAGCCGTGGGTATGGCGCAGGCTGCCATCTCTGATCTGACATCCATATACCAGGAGCGTTTTGCGCCGCTGCAAAGAGAGGCACTGACGCTCACAGTGGCAAAGACAGAGGCAGATACTGCCCTCTACAGCTATATCACCTCACATTTCAAAGCAGAGGTAGAAGCAGCCGTACAGTCTATGGCAAAGAGCGAACGAAGCACGGCACTCAAAAAGGTACGCAGTGCTATCATGGAAGCCAAGGCACAAGCAGGGGAGACAGTAGAAAAAGAGGCAGTTTCCCAAGCCTTGGAAGCCTACAAGAGAACAGTAGTCAGAGACCTGATCTTGGAGCAAGACATACGGGCAGACGGCCGGGCGCTGGATGAGGTGCGACCTATTACGATTGAGACCAATCTTCTGCCTTCGGTGCATGGTTCCTGTCTCTTTACCCGTGGGCAGACTCAGGCGTTGGTTGCTGCCACACTGGGAGACAGCAGAGACGCGCAGTCCTATGAGCTGATTACGGACAAAGAGTCTCGTTATGAGCGCTTTATGGTGCATTACAATTTCCCCGGCTATGCGGTAGGAGAGGCGAGCTTTATCGGAGCGCCGGGTCGTAGAGAGCTGGGGCATGGCAATCTTGCCAAGCGCGCGTTGGAGCCTACGATAGATGTACGCCATGATGGGACGATCCGGCTGGTATCAGAGGTGCTAGAGAGCAATGGCTCCTCCTCTATGGCGACAGTCTGTGGGGGCTCGTTGGCGCTCAGAGCGGCAGATGTACAGACACAGAAGCTGGTCTCTGGGATTGCTATGGGCTTGGTGATGGAGGGTGAGAAGTATGCGATACTCTCTGATATCATGGGCTTGGAAGACCATGATGGTGATATGGACTTCAAGATCACTGGTACAGCCGATGGTATCACAGCGATGCAGATGGATATCAAGCTGGGCGGACTGGCACTCTCTATCCTGCGAGAGGCACTGATGCAAGCCAAGAAAGGCCGACTGTATATCCTCTCACTCATGGAGGAGGCTGCCGAGGAGATCACCCCCAGTGGGGCACTGCCCAGTGTGGAGTTTTTCCATATCGATCCCTCCAAGATCGTAGATATCATTGGCAAGGCTGGTGCCACAATCCGTGAGATCATTGAAAAATTTGGTGTGACGATTGACCTGGATAGGGATGCAGGTGGGGTCAAGGTAGCCGGCAGTGACAAGGAAAAAGTAGCTGCAGCCAAGGAGCATATCACCTCTATCGCTTCGGCACCAGTCAAAAAGCAGATGCAGTATACCATCGGTGAAACCTATCAGGGGAAAGTCAAAAAGATTGTAGACTTTGGTATGTTTGTGGAGATGCCTGATGGCTTTGATGCGCTGCTACATATCTCAAAGGTGAGAAAAGAGCGTGTCAACACCCTGCAGGAACTCTACAATGAAGGGGACGAGATCGCCGTGGTAGTGCTAGAGCAAAAAGGCAAAAAGGTAGAGCTGGCAACCGAGGAGTATTTCCTCTAGGGTGTCACCTGTTACTAGAGGTGCCCTTTAGTCGATCCTCCTACCGAATATTGAATTTCAATAAATCTTTTCTGGCAAAGGGCATATAGGATGCTCTGGTAATGACAATCTTCATACCTGGATGAGCCCAGCGAAAAATCGTTTGTATCTCTTTGGGGTTGATATGAATACAACCATGACTCATCCAGTCGGTACTGCCCTGATGCAGTGCATGTCCCTGATTGGTAAAAAAGATACTCCAGTCCATATTGTTCACACCATCCGAAGAGGGGTAGGCGGAGGACATATGATAGCGCTTTTTGTATTTGACGCTATAGATACCTGAGGGGGTCTTGAAGTCATCCGCACCGGAGGTGATCGCACCGCTCCACCAGACCACCCCATCTCTATCTACCGCATAAAATCTACCATCACTACCCCGCTCACGGACGGAAACTACGATAAATTCTTGACCTTTGAGGTTAGTGATTTGCTTATCTGTTTCAAACTTTGTAAGGCTAAGCGGCACAACTTCTCCAGAGAAGAGGATACTGCTTAACAGTAGCAGGGATAGTAATATTTTCTTCATTGTATCTGTCTTTGGTATTTATTTTGGACAATTCTATCATAAATAGATTCATAGGTGGGTAATAGGGGCGCCAAAATGTTTGGTTTAAAATGTTTGATTGTGCTAAAGCTTATGGATGGTATACTCTATAAAGATAAAAATATTGGGGAGTATGATATGTTTTTGAGAATCGCATCTGTAGCCATAATGTGTGGTCAACTTGTCTATGCAGGGGAGGTGATGATACCTGCCACTGTAGCATCTGTAGAAGTTTCTTCTCCTGTGGAGTATTATGTAGAAGGAGCACTTGGTTCATTTTCGCTTGAAGATAAAGTGACGTCAGAGGAGCTGAGTGTCAAGACAGGCATGCTGGGTGCGGGTATTGCCTTCTCGCCTTATATAGCACTGGAAGCCAGATACTACAGAGGGATAGGTAACCAGATTGACTTTGACAGCGGCGCAACCTCTTCCCCCGACAAAGTCTACGATAGCACCTTTACAAACCTTTCTGTTTTTGCCAAATTTAGTTATCCTGCTGGGCGATGGACGCCCTATGTGCTATGGGGATATGGCTCTCTCAAGCTTACCAATATAGAGGGAGGTGATCGTGAGGAGCGTGCCATGCAGTATGGTGTAGGGGTACGCTATAAGACCACAGAACATCTCTCTGTCTTTGTAGATTGGGTGAGGACTTATGATGACAAGGGGTTCGACGGTAGAGCTAAAAATGATGATATATCTATAGATCTTGTATCTGTGGGTATCACCTATAGATTTTAGGAGGAAATAGATGACATACAAAACAGGTAAAGCCTTATGCACTATAATGATGAGTGGGTTTTTGCTTTTAGGTTGTAGCAAAGGCTCAGGAGATGATAATGCTACCAGACAAGAGTCTGATACGAGATTTGGTAACAACATCCCCATCTCGAATCCACAAGCCCAAACTTTAGCAGAAGATACTATTGTTGACATTACTCTCGTAGCTACAGATGCAGATGCAGATACGCTAGAGTATCTCATCGTAGAGCCCCCAGTCCACGGTATCCTCCAAGGCACACAAAACCACCTCACCTATATCCCCAACCCAGACTACAACGGAGCTGACAGCTTTAGCTTCAAAGTCAATGACGGACAGGTAGACTCCAACACCGCTACCGTCTCACTCACC
>JALVVQ010000313.1 GCA_027023325.1 Campylobacteraceae bacterium
TTCTAGAGGTTTCCTTTAGTAACCAGCTCTGTCTATTTTGCCTTTGTGGCAGCGGCTTTTCGTACGGCTTCCCTTTCCTATGAGTTCTGCAAGTCTGTCTCCTCTACCTCCGACATGAATCCAAAACTCCGTCACAAGCCCGCCTTGGCACTTCATCTCTACTCTCTCACCTGCACCTTTGCCAAAGGCATGGTCAAAGGCACCCCTCACCTGTGACAGTGTGATTTTTTTGCCCACATGGCTTCGTAGCAATTTGCCTACTGCGGAATGATCCACTTCACTCGCCAGTGTCAGTGCATCATGATAGTAGCGGTCTGCACTTTTTCCATAACAAGTGCCGTGCTTGATCCACTCATGCTTGTGCAGTCTAGAGACATAGCCAGGCATATAACTGTCCATGAGTTCTAGCGTGCTCTCTTCTATATCGATATTGGGGAGGGCTTTCCACTGATGGTGCTTGTCTTTGGCAATGCTTTTCTGAGGCACACCACAGTAGGCATTGTTGCGAGGCTGTGGCCAGAGACCGTGGAGTACGAGCTTACCTTTTTCACTCTTTTTAGGGTTTCGACACTCTGTTTTTTTACGGTGTGTTTCACAGAAAGCATTGTGCCAGCTCAGTACCAAAAGTGACTGTTTTTTTGATATGTTATTAGATAATATTGGTTTTTGATATTTTTTAGTATATATTGATTTTTTGGTCTTTTTGCTTGATTTACTATTTTTTGAAAAACATGAAGGGTCTACCCACCTCTGTGCGATACTTTCATTCGGGATAAGTACCAGAAACTGCCCTTTGTGTTTCTTTAGTACCGTATAGGTCTGGCCTCTATCCAGTTTGACATGATGGGTATTTTTTGTGTGTTTCATGTTGTTATAGGCTTCACACTCCATAGCAGGTGATGCAGTAAATCTGGCAAACGCAAACGAAGCAGAAAGCAGTGACAGAAGTAGTAGTCGATTCATGATTTTTTCCTTATTTTTCAGTGCCGTATTATACAGAAAATTCAAAAAAATAAGCCTTTTTGGATAAAATACACCAACCTATTCTCCCAGAGGACATATCCTATTAGACACACGACACAAAACAGACTCATTGTCATCGTCAGTTTCTTTCTAATTCTCGTTGGAAACTATACTTTTTTTACCCAAACTTTGAAGGTCTATCCAGCCATCATGGCCAATATTGGGTTTCTTTTTTCTCTTGTGATCCTTTTGGGCGCACTCAATCTCTTTCTTTTTACCCTTTTTAGCTCTCGATACACCACCAAGCCTCTTTTGATCTTAACGCTTTTGGTCTCTTCGCTGACAGCGTACTTTATGGATACCTTTCATGTGGTGATAGACACGGGCATGATCCGAAATGTCATGCAGACCAACCTGCGTGAGTCACTGGATCTCTTGAGCCCACGGCTGCTAGGCTATTTTCTCCTATTGGGACTGCTGCCTTCGTATCTGGTCTATCGTACACCACTACGGTATGGCACACTCAAAAAGGAACTGCTCACCAAGATACTCATGCCACTGCTCTCTGCTGCACTTATGGCAGGGAGTATGGCACTTTTCAGCAAACATTACACTTCTTTTATCCGGGAACACAAGCCACTCAGATATAACACCAACCCCAGCTACTGGATCTATAGCATCGTCAAATATATCAACAAAACCTATTTTGACGGCCCTGTGGTCGTGCAGCCTGTAGGCAGAGATGCCACTATCAAAGAGGATGGACAGCCAAAAAAACTCATCATCATGGTGGTGGGTGAGGCTGCACGATCGGATCATTTTAGCCTCAATGGATACAATAAAGAGACCAACCCGCTACTTTCACAGATAGATATGATCAGCTATCCCCTCTTTTACTCTTGTGGTACCGCCACCGCACAGTCTGTTCCCTGCATGTTTTCTCGCTTTAATCGAGAAGCATTTAGCTATCAAAAGGGTATCGGTTATGAAAATGTGCTCGATATCCTCAAGCACACAGGCAAAGTCTCACTGCTGTGGCGAGACAACAACTCAGACAGCAAGGGGGTAGCACTCAGGATCCCCTATCAGGACTATAAAACAGCCAAGCACAATAGTATCTGTGAAGAAGGCGAATGTAGAGATGAGGGGATGCTCGTAGGTTTAGACCACTACATTGCCGACCAAAATAGCAGCCATATACTTATCGTACTTCATCAAATGGGCAACCATGGCCCCGCCTACTACAAACGCTATCCCAAAGCATTTGCACATTTCACCCCTACCTGCAAGACCAATCAGGTCGAACAGTGCAGCCGAGAGGAAATCAGCAATGCCTACGATAATGCCCTACGGTACACCGATGCATTTCTCTCCAAGACAATCGCCTTTCTCAAGCAGTATGACAGCAGCTATCAGACAGCCATGCTCTATGTCGCAGATCATGGGGAGAGTCTGGGAGAGAATGGTGTCTATCTTCATGGTATGCCCTATTTTATGGCACCGGATGCCCAGAAGCATGTAGGAGCATTGCTCTGGCTTGGGGAGAGCATGAAGCCTACACTCGATATGCCTAAGCTCAAGCAGAGTGCAAAGAAGAAGCATACACAAGATGCACTCTTCCATACGCTTCTAGGGCTTTTTGGTGTCAAGACAAGTGAATATAAGCCCCAGTTGGATCTCCTGCATGACGCTCGGTAGACAGATAGCACTGACCGCAGCACTGCTCGTGCTTGCGATCTATCTTTTTGGTGTGACTGACATAGATCTATGGGTACAGGATCTCCTCTATGATACCCAGACACACCAATGGATACTTGATCGCAACCTCCAGCCCTACCGGTGGATATTCTATGATGGTGTCAAGGTAGTATTGGTTCTTTTTGCCTTGTCGATGTTGCTTTCACTGCTTTTGGGGAGAAAGAGTGCCTTGGTACAGCGATACAGACAGGGGATACTCATCGTGGTGCTCTCTGCACTCATTGTCCCCACTGCTGCCAGCAGCCTAAAAAAAGTCACCAATATGCCCTGCCCCAAACACAGCATACGCTATGGTGGCACCTATCCTCATACGGTTGTCTGGGAACACTATCCTAAAGCATTGAACGGACTAAGCCCTACACAATGCTGGCCTGCCGGACATGCCAGCGGTGGCTTTGCGCTGCTGAGTCTCTTTTTTCTTTTTAAGCGCAGAAAAAACCAATATAGGGCACTACTCTTTGCTTTAGGCATGGGATGGGTGATGGGAGGATATAAGATGCTCATTGGAGATCACTATTTCAGCCACACATGGATTACCATGCTACTCTCTTGGCTACTTATTGTATTGATTACAAAGGGAGTTAGGACTCTTTCTCCGGAGGATAAGTCGGCTCACCTTTGAGTAGACCTGCTTCGTAGAGAAAAGGAGAGGGCTTAAAATCGATCTTTTTGACCCGATCGTACTTGGCATAAGAGAGCGAGAGCCTGTCTTTGGCACGGGTGACAGCCACATAAAAGAGCCTGCGTTCCTCCTCCAGCGCACCACCGCTGCGATTCATAAGCTTATGGTTGGGAAAGCGTCCATCCATCAGGTCGATGACATAGACCTCATTAAACTCCAATCCTTTGGAGGCATGTACTGTCAGTAGATTGACTCCCTCCCCTTCACTCAGCTCTCCACCTCCCAAAATCATCGCATTGACAAAACGCTCCAGCTCCCTATAGTGACTGGAGAGGTCTAGCAGCAGGCGTGCCTTTCGCATGATACGCTCTTTGGCGCGCTCTTTTTTCTCCCGATCCACTTCCCCTGTTTTTAGTCTGGCTCTTTGGGTAGAGAGCGTCTCTACAATCTGGGCGTAAAGTCTAGAGTTGATCGCATGAGAAAGAATGGTTTTGGGTATCCTACTCTGCTGCACAGTCTGGAGAAGCTGGTAGTAGTCGATAAAGTATTTTACTCCCTCTTGTCCCAGTTTGGGATGCTTGAGCAGTGGATGTGCGCGTATGGACTCGCTCATCTCCAGATGCTTGAAGCGTGTAACTGACCCGATCTCCAGGTCATCATCAAAAAGCCCTAACTGCATATTTTTATGGGGATTGAGTTTGGGAAGATCGAAGACCTCTGGGTGCAAGACGCCTCTGAGGAGATTCCCGTTACCAAAATGGATGAGGCATTGAAAGAGCTCTTTTGAGAGTGCGGAGCCTATACCCTTTCCATATTCAAAAATATGAATGAATGCCATCATGTCTTTGGGGTTCACCATCAAAGAGAGAAGATCAAGCAAAAACTTCACCTCTTTGGACTCAAAGAAGCTGGTACCTCCTTTGCGTTTGCAGGGAAGACCAAGCTCTCTCAAACTCGCTTCAATCCCGTCTGCACTGGCGTTATTGCGAAAGATCACTGCAATATGCTCATTGGGAAGATGGCTCTTTTTGATCATGCCGGCAATGGATTGGTACTGAACAAAAAGTTCATCATAAACCAAGAGCTTGGGGGGATGGGCATCCCCTATCCTACCAACTTCCAGCTTCTTGGGATAGATGCGTTCATTGCGTTCGATTACCCTGTTTGCCAGAGAGAGAATCGGTGCAACCGAACGATAGTTTTTGCTCAGCGTAAAGACCTTGGCATCAGGATAGCGGTCGGCAAATGAAGCGATATTTTGGATATTGGCACCATTAAACGCATAGATACTCTGATCATAATCCCCCACACAAAAGAGAGATTTGGACTTTAAGGCATCGATCAATGCACTCTGTAGCGTATTGGTATCTTGATACTCGTCTACAAGTATCTCATCGAAGGGTATGCTGTTTTCCAGTAGATACTTTCGCATATGCAACAGCAGGTCATTGAAAGAGACAAACCCATATTCTGCCTTGGTCGCTTCAAACTCTTCACAGATATCCAGATAGATATCCATCAGCACCTCGTGATCGGGATATTGTGCCAAAAACCACTGATCAAAGGTCTCCAAAGAAGCATTTTGATAGAGCTGATACATCTCATACAGATAGGTAGCGGAAAAGGGCTCTATATCATGGTTGAGCCGTTTGAACTGTCGCTTCTCATAGGTGCTGCGAAAGAGGGTCTTGAGCTCACCGGGCTGCTTGAGCGAGAGTCCTGGTGTCATTTTTTTGAGCCAGCGGTAGCAGACAGCGTGAAAGGTGCCTGATTCGATACGCTCAAGTGTGCTCTTGGGAAAGAAGGCGCCCAGCCTGGCGATCATCTCCCCTGCGGCCTTGTTCGTAAAGGTGAGTAGCAGTATCTTCTCCGGAGCGATACCTTCCTTGAGCAGGTGCACGATCCTTCCCACGATCGTAGAGGTTTTACCTGTGCCTGCGCTGGCAATAATGAGATTGAATCCGCTTTTGGCAGTGGCGGCACGGTGCTGTGCCTCATTCAGTGTATTAAGAGGCATAGATGAAGATTAGGCTGAGAGGCCAGTGATATAAAAGGTATGTTTGCCTTCTACTTTTGCGAGAGAGACTTTGTATTTTTCACTCCATTTCTCCAAGGTTTCAAGAAACGGTGCCACATCTTCATCCCGGGTATGCTCTGTTTTGACTTTGAGGTAGGCAGAGGAGTTGGACATGGCAATATATCCACCATAATGCTTGAGTTCGTCATGTAGGCTCAAAATGTGTTTTGAAAAGCTATCAAACCCTTGGGTATTGGCTACAATTCCCTCCATCTGTGTCATCATCACAGGTGTAGTGGGATAGCCCAACTGTATCAATAGGTTTTCAGGAGTGATTTGGATATTCATATATTGCCTTCTAAAATGGTTTTTGGCATTTTATCCAATCTCTTATTAGAATAGCTTATCGCTTGGCTTGATTTTATCCAGAAGGTATTTGTAATGCTCTAGGTTTTGAAAGGCTTTTTCGTACCGCCAGCGCAGTACAAACTCCATAATGTCATTTTTGAGTCCCTCTTCCAGCTTTTCTGCTTTACCAAAGTAACTTAGCGAGATATTTTTGGCTTTTTTCTTGCCATTTTTATCTGGCTCGTAGGTGATGGCGATAATCTGGCAGTATTTTCCTTCCCGTATCTCCCCAAAATCTTCTTCTTTGAGTCCAATTCCGCTGATATTCATTGCCTTGTAGATAAAGATATCGTCAAAATTTGGCGCCTTTTCATTGATTTGAAGAGTAAGATATAGTGCCGCCACCCTATGGATGTTTTTTGCGCGCACCTCCTCCTCTTTGACATCAATACCCATAGTAGAGATGATGCTTTCTGCCAATCCAAGATGCCTACCTGTAGCAACTGCTGCTTTTTCCTTTTTTGCAGATAAGACCTCTTTTGGTAATTTTTTTTCTGTTTTGTTTAAAAGTAATGGTTGTGGATCAGGTATTTCCGATGCTGTTTCTGTCTTATTGGCCAGTTTCACCTCTAGTTTGTCACTGAGTGCTTTTAGTCTGTCTAAAGTGTTGCTCATACCCGCTCCTAGCCCGTAAAATAGGATTTTAAGTTAAATATTAAGTAATATGTTACACTAATAAATATTAAACATATCTAAAAATATTAAAAACTATATAAAAATATATGAATATTTTTTTCAGAGTGGCTCTTAATTCTATTGTGTTAAAATACCACAAACAAATTATAATGGATAATATATGGATTATTTAGAGATCGTGGGCAAGCAGAAGTTAAGCGGAGAGATTACTATCAGTGGTGCCAAAAATGCCGCTCTTCCTGTCGTGGCTGCAACCATACTTAGTGACCAAGAGGTAACACTGACCAATCTGCCTGATGTTGTTGATATTAGAACACTAATTAAACTGCTAGGTATGCTTGGAGGGAGTGTCAAGCACGACAAGACAGTGGCAGCGATAAACAATGGAAGCATCACTTCCACCAAGGCGGTGTATGAGATTGTTTCACAGATGAGAGCTTCTATACTTGTACTTGGGCCTTTGTTGACGCGTTTTGGTGAGTGTGAAGTCAGTCTGCCTGGTGGTTGTGCGATTGGTCAACGCCCTATCGATCTACATCTCAGGGCACTAGAAGCCATGGGAGCCATCATAGAAATCAAGGGAGGGTATGTCAGAGCTGAAGCTCCTGATGGACTCCATGGCACCAAGATTGTCTTTGACAAGATTACCGTAGGTGGTACTGAGAATATCATCATGGCAGCAGCACTCGCACACGGTACGACAGAGATTATTAATGCCGCTAGGGAGCCTGAAGTCGTGCAACTCTGCGAGATGATAGCCGAAGCAGGTGTATTTGTCAACGGCATCGGCACTGGCACTATAGTCATAGAAGGCACTGGAGGGAAACCGCTGGTGTTTGCAAACCCTATTGAGATCATCCCAGACAGGATTGAGGCGGGCACGTACCTCTGTGCCGGAGCAATTACCCATTCAGAAATTACGCTCAACAAAGTCAACCAAGAACATATCCAAGCCTCTCTGGACAAACTCGAATCCATGGGCTGCAGTTTCACTATAGACAAAGAGCGCATTACTATACATCCAGCAAAAAATCTCAAACCCGTGAATATTATTACCACAGAATACCCTGGCTTCCCCACAGATATGCAAGCGCAGTTCATGGCAGTTTCTTCTGTCGTGAAAGAAGGAGAGAGCCTTATCGAAGAGCGACTCTTTGAAAACCGCTTCATGCATGTTAGCGAGCTCAACCGCTTGGGTACAGATATTTGGCTCAAAGGCAATACGGCTGCTGTCCGCCCCGTCAAAGAGCTCAATGGTGCCGTCGTCATGGCAACAGACCTCAGAGCAAGCTCAGCACTGGTACTGGCAGCACTGGCAGCTAATGGAGTCACAAAGGTCAAGCGGATCTACCATCTAGACAGAGGGTATGATGATTTAGAGGGGAAGCTCTCTGCCTTGGGAGCAGATATTACGAGAAAGAGTGACAGGTAAGTCAGCGCCTGTACGGCACCTTTGCACTGGGTGTCTTCTGGCTGACACTCTCCAGATGCACATCCTGATCATCAAAGAAGATATCTGCATCAAAGGCCTCAACTACCTTGGACTTTTCTACTCCTCCCAGGAAAAAGGCCTCATCCACACGCACATTCCATGCTTCAAAAGTGCGTATCACCCGCTCAAAGGTAACAAAATTTCGTGCTGTGATCAGAGAGGTACGAATCGGCGCCTCTTCCATGGGAAATCTTTCCTGTATCACCGAAAGTACCTTGAGGAGTTTGGCAAAAGGTCCTCTAGGAAGTGGCTTCTGAACATTTTTCCTCTCATGTTTCAAAAAGGCATCAAGTCCTTTCTTCTTATAGATCTTCTCTGAGGCATCGGAGAAGAGCACCGCATCCCCATCAAAGGCGATGCGCACTTTTTTGTCTTTACTTTTCTTTTTGTAACGCTTGGGGATAATACGTGCCGCAGCAATACCAGTATTGATTGCCTCCTGAACATCCTCTTCGTGTGCAGAGAGAAAAAGATCGACAGAAAAAGCATCAAGATATTTGGAGAGGGGGTCACCGGCACTCCACCCTGCCCTGTTTATGTCCAGTTTATAGTGGTCAATTGATCTGCGTATACGCAGCCCAGTAGCGGCATTATTCCGAGAGAGAATGATCACTTCGATCAACTTCTCATCAAACTGCTTATTAATCTCTAGAAAATTTTGAATAAAGCCAAAAGCCGCTCCGGGCTTCAGAATCTTTCCCTCTTTGGCTATCTGATGGCCATAGTAGTGTTTTAGCCCTTTTTTATCAAAGAGACTGTTTTCCTTTTCTAAATCAAAAAGAGCCCTAGAGCTGATGGCAATAACCAGCTTTTCCTGTAAATCATATGCCATATACTATTGCTTTAATTGGCGGGCTGAAGTATTACGGTGCCAGAGTTGCTGTTGGTTGCGGACTTTTGTTTTGTACCTTTGAGCGAAGCGACTGCGTCATCAATATTTTTGTCATTAAGCTTTTTGGCAGTACTGATGAGCTGATACTCCTCTTCAAAATCTAGTCTGTCGCCACCTGAGAGCCCTTTGGCGGACTTGTACTCTGCAATACTTCTTTTAGTGCCCGAACCTACAGCACCGTCGACCTTGGTATGGTAAAACCCATGTATCTTTAGCGCTGTTTGAATCTTTTTGCCCTTACCTCGCTTACTGTTGTCCTTGGAGATCAAAGCTCTGTCAAATACAAAAAGGTCTCCAAGATAGATCAGCGTATCTTTGGCTTTGGGATCCAGAGAGGCGGTGTCCCCTATCTCGTAGGCACTGTTCATCGCCTTGATTGCTGAGCGCGTCTCATAAGAGTTGACTTCGCCATCGATCCTTCCATGATAAAAGCCAAGTGCAGCCAAAGATTTCTGTATCTTCATACCGCTGCTCATAACTGGTGCGACATATTTTTTTCTTGCAGCTTTTTTCCTCGCCACATGTCTTTTTTTCTTGTACCTCTTGACTGTTCTATGTCTTCTGTTGTTTCGGTAGACCTCATTGGTGATTACTGACCCGACCACGCCACCGACGACACCACCGACCACGGCATCTCCAAAGCTCGCATAAGCCATATTTCCCGTCAACAACAATGAACCCGCCAAAAGCACTACGGCACTTTTTTTTCTCAACATAATCATTTCCTTTTTATTTGTATTGAATTTATACTATCAGTATAACATGAAAATGTGTCAAACATGTGTGAAGATGATACAAAGTGGTCTTTTTTGGTTAAATTTATGCAAAATAATCACATTCATGACCACCTGTCTCTCTCCTACCGCTCAGAATGCAGAAGTAACTGTTTATCTATATAAGGCTCCTGTTCCTGCTTTATTTTTGCAAGTATAAGGTCAATACTCTTCTCATTTTTTATTTTTGCATTTTTGACCAAATGATACTTACTATCCAGATCTAGATACTGGCTCTCATCCAGTAGATTGGCTTTTTTATAGGAGATAATTGCTTTTCTTGTCTGTTTCCCCATAAGTCCATCGATAACATCATGATAATATCCATGAATCTTCAGTGCTGTTTGCAACTGCTTTATCTGTGCTTCTGGAGTATGCAATTTTGCGATCAACGCACGATCATAGAGAAACAGCTCACCCAGTGCAATCAGCTGTTTTTTCAAGCCCTGCTCCAGCACCTCGCTACCATCTAACTCGTAGCTACTGTAAAATTTTCTCAGCGCGGCATGCGTCTGATAGGAATTCAACTCTCCATCCAAAGCACCCTGATAAAATCCAAGTCCCCACAGTCCTTTTTGTACCTTTTGCGCATCAGAAAGACCTTTTGGAATTGGTATCTTTGCTGCTATAGTAGAAGCACTATGCTTTTTTTTTGTACCCATGAGATATTTTAGCTTTATGCTGATGCATAGTAGCTTTTTTATGAAAACTCCTTCTTTTTCTGGGTGGTTTCCTGTAACGACTTGTGGGGCAGGTATGGTCACGACGATACCGATCATATCTATAGTGAGAGGGATATCTTCTGAGAGTACGATAGTGGATGCGCTGTGGTCTTACATCTTCATGACGGTATCTATCCTGATATACCGCCTGCACCAATGTTGAGCCTACCAGTCCGCCAACAACACCACCCCATAGCCGATCGGTACTGTTTGCGGATGCGGTACTACTGCTGAGCATGACTACAGAGAGTATTGGCAATACTCCATATTTTTTTATTTTATGTAACATTTTTTCTCCTTTGGTGTTAGAACAATAGCAAGAAATCGTGGGGAGATTGTGGAGGCAGGTATTTTCTCCCCTAAAGTGATTTTTGGATACAATCGCGAGATACTTTATTGCTATGCTGGTTTTGAAAACCTTGCTTGGTGACAAAACAGATAAACAATGAATATAGATACTTTGAGTAAAAGAGGAACATTCGTGAGAACACACTATTGTGCAGAAGTAAATGAAGAACAAATCGGTCAAACGGTGACAGTGACTGGCTGGGTTGCCAGCCGTAGAGACCATGGCGGTGTGATATTTATCGACCTGAGAGACAAGGATCAGGTCGTACAGCTGGTCTGTGACCCTGCGGACAATGTAGAGGCACACCGACAGGCAGAAGAGGTACGAGACCAGTTTGTGCTTATTGCCACAGGTAGGGTCAGAGCCAGAGGTGAAGGACTTGAAAACCCAAATCTCAAGACAGGAAAAGTCGAGATCGTGGTCGATACGCTGACGATAGAGAATCGCTCTCTTCCTATGCCTTTTGACCTGGGTGACGAAAAGGTCAATGAAGAGATCAGGCTCAAGTACCGCTACCTGGAGCTTCGTACACAAAAAGCCTATGATACTTTCAAGCTCCGCTCCAAAGCTACCATTGCTGCGAGAAACGCATTGGATGCACTGGACTTTCTGGAGGTAGAAACACCCATTCTCACCAAGTCTACACCGGAGGGTGCCAGAGATTATCTCGTACCAAGCCGTGTACATGGTGGCGAGTTCTATGCCCTGCCCCAGTCTCCACAGCTCTTCAAGCAGCTCTTGATGGTGAGTGGTTTTGACCGCTACTTCCAGATTGCCAAATGCTTCAGGGATGAGGATCTTCGTGCAGACAGACAGCCGGAATTTACCCAGATAGATGTTGAGATGAGCTTTTGTGACCAGGAGGATGTGATTGCTGTAGGCGAAAAGCTTATTCATGATATCTTTGACAAATGTGGCTTCGATGTGCCTAGCACTTTTAAGCGTATGACCTATCATGACGCAATGGAGCAGTACGGTACAGACAAGCCGGATATGCGTTATGATCTAGGCATGGTCGATGTGATCGATATCTTTGCACGCTGCGACAATGAGATCTTCTCCGGCATCGCCAAGTCCCCCAAGAAAAACCGCATCAAAGCACTCAAAGTCCCCAATGGCGATAACATCTTCTCCAAAAGACAGATGAAAGGTTTCGAGGACTATGTCCGAAAGTTTGGCGCACAGGGATTGGGATACTTCCAGATGAAAGAGGACGGACTCAAAGGCCCACTGACCAAATTCTTTACGGATGAAGATATTCAGGCGATTACTGAGAGATGCTCGCTGGAAGTCGGTGATGTGGTTTTCTTCGGTGCAGGAGAAAAAAAGACAGTCCTGGACTATATGGGAAGATTCAGAATCTATCTGGCCGAACTGATGGAGATTATCCCAGAAGGCACCTTTGAGTTCCTGTGGGTGATGGACTTCCCTATGTTTGAGGTCGAGGATGGCAGAGTCAAAGCCCTGCATCACCCTTTCACGCAGCCTAAATCACTAGACTATGAAGAGATCGAAGAGATCGAATCTATCGCTTACGATATCGTGCTCAATGGTACCGAGCTTGGCGGCGGCTCTATCCGTATCCACAAAGAGGAGACACAGGCAGAGATATTCAAACTGCTTGGCATCTCAGAAGAGGAGGCTCAGGAGAAATTCGGCTTTCTGCTGGATGCACTCAAATTTGGTGCGCCGCCGCATGGTGGATTTGCCCTTGGACTGGACAGGCTGATCATGCTCATGACAGGTGCGAGCAGCATCCGTGATGTCATCGCCTTCCCCAAGACGCAGAGAGCACAATGCCTGCTGACACAGGCACCAAGTCCCGTAGATGCAGAGCAACTCAAAGAGCTCAGCTTACGCATCAGACAGCAAGCACCTACTGCATAGGGTGCGTGTGCCAACACACCTTTAACCCATCAAAACACAAAGGAAATCATCATGAAAAAACTCTTTCTTATCATCGGGGCCCCAGGCTCAGGCAAGACCACTGACGCAAGCCTCATTGCAGAGAAACATAGCGACAAAGTAGTACACTACTCTACAGGCGATATGCTCAGAGCAGAGGTTGCCAGCGGCAGCGAACTGGGTCAGACCATAGAGGGCTTTATCTCCAAGGGTGCATTGGTGCCACTGGAGATCATTGTAGATACCATTATGTCTGCGATCAAGCAGGCGCCAGTCGATACGGTATTGATCGATGGCTATCCGAGAAGTGTGGAACAGATGACTGCTTTTGATGAGATTGAAGCCAAAGAAGAGGATGTCAGTTTGGTCTCAGTCATTGAAGTACGCGTTAGCGAAGAGGTAGCCAAAGAGCGTATCCTCGGTCGTGCAGCAGAAGCAGCCCCAGGCGAAGGCAGAAGCGATGACAAGATCGAAGTCTTTTATGACCGTATGAAGATATACACCGATCCTTTGACAGAGATACAAGATTTTTATACCAAAAAAGGGCTACTGCATGTCATCGATGGGGCGCGTACACTGGAAGAGGTGGTAGCGGATATGGATGCTTTTGTTGTGGGAAATATCTAATTATTCCGCATAATAGAGAAGGATCCAGCGATACAGAGAAGTAAAGGCACTGTCTTTATTTCCTCTCTACTTTAGACCTCTAGGAAAGATTTGGGCGCAGACACTTCAAGTATAGTGGAACCTTAAATACTCTGTCTGCGCTATTTAGCAGTATTATATGCTAAGCAAAAATCTTTGGTGCACCCAATTGTGCATGAATCTGATTTGCCTCATTGGCATCTATTCTTAAAGCACTTGCCAGCTCACCGAGATATTGTGCTTCACTGTTCTCATCTAGATTAATCGCAGCCAAAGAGATAGCATAAACCTGATGCTCCATGCCTCTAGGCACACTATTGGCAAAGCCCTGTACATCCAGTGGTGCAGCAAACTCTTTACGAATAAAATCAATCTCATCTTGAGAAACATCCCCCAGCTTAGAGAGTATTTTCTCCTGCTCTGATTCATCAAAATTTCCATCAGATTTGGCCGCATTTATCATGGCTTTAATCATCAGTTCAGCCTGCATAGATGCCTCTTGGGGGTTTACGCCTTGTGGGAGCATACTGTGGTCATTGGCGCTAGGAGTAGGAACATCAGGGTTGTTGACCTGTCCGTACTTCGCCAGTGCACCACCAAGTAGCCCGCCTAGTCCACCACCACTCTTGCCTATACCCAAGAGATCTTCGAGTCCTTTTGCATCAGTAGGTGCAGAGGCACTTCCTTTGCTTCCGCCAAGGACGGAACCCAGCAGATCACCTAGTCCACCGCCAGAAGAGGCTGTTTTTCCACCACCAAGCAGTCCACCCAGCAAGTCGCCCAATCCACCACTCGAAGCACTGCCTTGTCCAGCACCGCCACCAAGCACAGAACCAAGAAGATCACCTAGTGAGCCACCGCCCTGTGTAGGCTGCCCCTGAGACCCTCCTAGTGCTGCTCCAACCAAACTTCCGAGAATATCCCCACTAGAACCTCCTTTTGAGAGCGCACCGCTACTCAATAAGCTACCCAAGATTTTAATTGCATCCATCTTTTATTCTCCTTTTAATATTAAAGATAGAATATTATACCCTCTTTATTGTGAAGCTATTGTGAAGTTATTGTGAAAATTGGTAGGTGCTAGGTGTATCTGATCTCAAACCCATCATACACGAGATCATCATTATCACATATTTCTGTTGTGGTACCTGTGACCTCACTGAGTGGTGAGCCCTGTTTTAGTATTTCCATCACTGCATGAAAGTCATCGTCATAGATAGTTGCCACTATTTCCACGGTACCGTCAGGGAGATTCTTGATATAGCCCTGTATGCCCAAGCGCATTAGGGCCTGCGATATAAACTTGCGATAATAGACATGCTGTACTTTTCCCGAAATAATAATTCTATAACTCTCCATGCTCTTCCTTCAGCTCACTTAAAAAATCAATGATCCGATCATGAAAAATGCGATTCTCTTCATCATTAATGCAGCTCTTGAATCGGCTGAGTTGTTCAATATCTATCTTATGTATAAACCTTGGGGTTCGCTTGATATCAGTAGATATTTTATTGATTAGATCCGTGTATTCTAAGCCATTTTTTGTGATGACTTTTTCGTAAAATTCATGAATGGTTTCAGAGAGAAGCCTGGCCCTATCTTTGTCTTTTCCATAAATCTCTTCCGAAATCTCTTTGATGATATTCTTTTCACATTGTTCTATTTTTCCATCTGACATAATCATGAGAAGTATCAATTCTGCCCTAAATTCAAGTGAAGTGCTGTGGTGTACCAAAAACTCCCTAAACATATTAAGGAGTTTGAATTTAAGCTTGGTAAGCATGGGTTAAATCTGTGGACCCGCTGATTCGAAATTAAACTCCTCGCCATGACTATCATAGCGTTTAAAATTTTCTTGGAACATCTTTCCTAACTCTTTGAGTGTCTGTGTATAGGCCCCTTTGTCCTCCCACATTTTTTGAGGATTGAGTACATCATAATTCTTGACACCCTTGAGGGACTTGGGGATAGAAAGGTTGAATACCGGAAGGGTTTCAAATTCGGAGTCGTTGATGGAGCCATCAAGAATACCGGTGATACAGGCTCTGGTATCTTTGATACTCATCCTCTTTCCCACACCGTAGACACCACCGGTCCATCCTGTATTGACCAGATACACATTCACATGATATTTGTCTATCTTTTCACCCAAGAGTTTAGCATAGTCTGTGGGATAGAGGGGTAAAAAGGCTTCACCAAAACAGGCAGAGAAGACTGCTTCGGGCTCGGTGATACCCCGCTCGGTGCCAGCGACTTTAGCTGTATACCCACTCAAAAAGTAGTACATAGCCTGTTCTTTGTTGAGCCTACTTACTGGAGGCAATACACCGAAGGCATCTGCTGTTAGAAAAATAATGTTTGTCGGATGTCCAGCATGAAGATCTTCTTTGTGGTTTTCGATATGTTCTATAGGGTAGGAGACACGGGTATTTTCTGTCTTGGATCCATCTTCATAGTTTACTCTTCCGGTATAGTCGTAGACCACATTTTCCAGTAAGGCATCCTTGCTGATTGCCCCGAATATCTCAGGCTCGCTTCTGGGGTCAAGGTTGATCACTTTGGCATAGCATCCTCCTTCGAAGTTGAAGACACCATCATCATCCCAGCCATGCTCATCATCGCCGATCAGTGCCCTGTGCGGATCAGTAGAGAGTGTGGTTTTTCCTGTACCGGAAAGCCCAAAGAATAGACAGACATCTCCTTCTTCCCCTACATTGGCAGAACAATGCATGGAGAGTTTATTTTCCAGTGGTAACCAGTAGTTCATCATGGAGAAGATCCCTTTTTTCATCTCTCCACCATACCAAGTGCCACCAATGATAGAGACATTCTTTTCAATATCAAATAGTACATAGACATCTGAATTCATGCCATGCTCTTCATACTTCTTGTTGGTTGTCTTGCAACCATTGTAGACTACAAAGTCTGGTCTAAAACCCGAAAGTTCCTCTTTGGTAGGTCGAATAAACATATTTTTGACAAAATGAGCCTGCCAAGCTACCTCGGTAACAAAGCGGATCTTGCGTCTGCTTGCCAGACTGGCGCCACAATAGGCATCCACAATATAGATATCTTTTCCAGAGAGCTGCTTTTGTGTTAGCTCTAGCAATTCATCAAAGATTTCTGCACTGATTGGTTTATTGGTATCTCCCCAAGCAATATGCTGATTGGAGGGTTCCTGGTCTACAAAATACTTGTCTTTGGGGCTCCTGCCTGTAAATACTCCTGTATCGCATATGGTGGCACCAGAAGTAGAGAGCTTACATTCTCCGTGATTGATCTCGTGTGCAATCAATTCGCTGTAATCCGTATTGTAAAATACTCTTCCGATATTTTCGAGACCCAGCTTGTCAAGCCCTTTTGGTAGTTGCATACCCATGTTTTCCTCTTTGTTTTATTTAAATATAGACAGCAGGACGCCTGCTGCCACCGCGGAACCGATTACACCTGCCACATTGGGACCCATCGCATGCATCAATAGAATATTGCCTGGTTTGGCTTCAGATCCTACTTTGCTGACGACTCTGGCTGCCATTGGGACGGCGGAGACGCCTGCCGCACCAATCAGTGGATTAATAGGCTCTTTGGAAAATCTATTCATGATCTTTGCCATGATGACACCCATGGCTGTACCGGCGGAGAATGCCAATAATCCAATAATCATAATACCTAAACTTTCAATAACCAAAAACTTGTCTGCTGCCAGCTTGGAGCCGACACCTAAACCCAGGAAAATGGTGACTGTATTGATTAGTGCATTCTGCATGGTATCACTCAATCTATCAACGACGCCAGACTCTTTGGCAAAGTTACCAAAGGCAAATGCACCGATGAGTGGCGTGGACTCAGGTAAGATAAGAATAGAGAGCATCAGTACAACAATAGGGAAAATCAGTTTCTCCCTGCTGTGCACCTTGCGCTGTATGCCCATCTGTATCTTGCGCTCCTCTTCAGAGGTAAGCAGCTTCATGATTGGAGGCTGAATCACTGGCACTAATGCCATATAGGAATATGCTGCTACTGCAATAGCCCCCAGCATCTCCGGTGCCAATCGGTTGGCAATAAAGATCGAAGTCGGACCATCCGCACCACCGATAATAGAGATTGCTGAAGCAGACTGTAAGTCAAACCCCAGTGCTACTGCACCGACCAATGATCCAAAGATACCAAACTGCGCCGCGCCGCCAAGCAGCGCTGTTTTTGGGTTGGCAAGCAGGGGACCAAAGTCTGTCATAGCACCCACACCCATGAAGATCAGCAGAGGGAAGAACTCATTAGCGATACCCATATTGTAGATGACACCCAGCATACCATGGGGACCCGTCATGTGTGCCAATGGAATATTGGCCAACAATCCTCCAAAGGCAATAGGCAGGAGAAGAAGTGGCTCAAATCCTTTGGCAATAGCCAGGTAAAAGAGCACAAATACAATGAATATCATAATAATTCTACCAAATGAAGATTCAAAAGCTGACATTTTTTTGCTCTTTCCAGAAGGGTCGATTGCTACTTCACCATCATCGGTGTTGAAAATGGCACTCAGCCCTGTGGTCTCCCAAAAACTTACTGCCAGTTGGCTGAGGCTCTTGGGTTGATAGACATGTTTGACGCTACTCTCTTCCGCTGATGTTGCAGGATGCACCGCAGTGTTGTGTGCTTCACTAGCTGCTTGTGCCGTGGTTGTCATCGCCACCAGTGCAAACAACAGTGCAAGAAAAATCTGTTTCACCTTCATGGTCTGCCTTATGAAATCGTTGCGAGAATCTGACCGTCTTGGACGGCATCGTTGGTATTGACATTGATAGAGGCGATAGTGCCTGCCTGAGGAGAGGGGATATCTATTTCCATCTTCATGGCCTCAAGAATCATGATAACTTCGCCTTCTGCTATCGTGTCTCCTACATTTTTGACGACTTTCCAGACATTGCCTGGTGTTTGCGCCAGTACCTCTACGGAACCTGTGCTGCCACCTGCTGCTGGAGCACTTTCTGTGGTAGTTGCTGCTACAGGCGCTGCTGTCTCACTTACCTGGATATCGGCATCACCTTCTGCCACTTGAACACTGTATTTTTTGCCATCGACTACGACTGTATAATTTCCTGCCATTTCTGCTCCATTACATTTATTTTCACCTTTTCTTACCATCAAAGGCCCTTCGCCTTTGAGGAACGCAATACCCTTTTTGTCGCACGCTGCAGCAATAAAGATATTCTCTTCGCTTGTCTCCAGCCCCTCTTCTGTAAGCACCTCTTTCCAATGTGCAATAGATTTTTCTACATTTCTGTCTGCGATATTGAGAGGGTTTTCAGTGGTTGCTTCCAAGTCGAGCTTGGCAGCTGCCAGTTCTACGATCTCCTCATCTGGGGCTACCGGTGTTTTGCCAAAGCGCCCAAGTACCATTTTTCCATATCCCGGAGCGATCTGTTTCCATGGGCCGAACATCACATTGGCGTAGGCTTGCTGCCAGTAGAACTGACTGACCGGTGTCACAGAAGTACCGTAGCCACCACGCTCTACAACCTCTTTCATAGCTGCGATTACTTCATCAAATTTATCTAGATTTCCACTGTCTCTCATCATTTGCGTATTGGCTGTCAATGCGCCGCCAGGCATAGGTGAGAAAGGAATGAGTGGGCTGACCTGTGTTGCTTCTGGTGGGATAAGGTACTCCTCTAGGCAAGTTTTCAGTGTCTCTTCGTATTTGAGTACTTTTTCAAGTTTGAGATCACCAAGGTTATAGTCAGTCCCTTTGGTGGCGTGAAGCAGTGTCAGGATATCCGGTTGGCTTGTCCCACCGCTGACTGGAGAAGCTGCTAGGTCAATACCATTGGCGCCACCCTCCAGTGCTGCCAAATAACAGGCCACACTCACACCAGCTGTTTCATGGGTATGCAGTCTAAGGTGTGTCTCGTCGCCCAGAAGCTTTCTGGCCATAGAAATCGTCTCAAAAACCTTGTGGGGATTGGAAGTACCGGAGGCATCTTTGAAACAGACCGAGTCAAATGCAATACCGCTGTCCAGTATATTGCGCAGCGTTTTCTCATAGAAGGCTACATCATGCGCCCCTTTGCATCCAGGAGGAAGATCCATCATAGTGACAACAACTTCATGGTTCATGCCGTGTTTGTTGATACAGCTTGCACTGTATTCCAGGTTGTCCACATCGTTTAGGGCATCGAAGTTTCTGACAGTTGTGGTACCGTGCCTGGCAAACAATTTGGCAAAAAGATCAATCATTTCACGGCTTCCGGTATCGAGCATGACGGTATTGATACCTCTTGAGAGGATTTGTAAATTGGCATCAGGACCTACAATTTCCCGGAACTTGTCCATCATATCAAATGCATTTTCCTGTAGATAGAAAAAGAGGCTTTGGAATCTGGCGCCACCACCGAACTCAAAGTGATTGATACCTGCTTTTTTGGCTGCTTCTACTGCGGGGAAAAAGTCCTCCATCAGTACCCTTCCCCCAAAGACAGACTGAAATCCGTCCCTGAAGGTTGTGTCCATAATATCAATATATTTTTTTGCCATTAAAATCCTTTATTATGATTTGTTTTTACGAAATTCCGTGACTGCTGCAATCACGGCTGCGACATGTGCCTGCTGCTCAGCATCTCCTGTGCTTGAGGCTGAAGATGGTGGCGGTACCACCGGCGCCTTGTCTGGAAAGTACTTCCCTATGATACGGGCTTGAAGCTTGACTGATAAGATCATGACATATAGGAAAATGAATACTACTCCCATACCAAGCACCATAAACTTCAGTGCTTCTGTTATAACATTTACTTCCATCTGTTTCTACCTTTGGAAAATCTAAAATTCCCTCTAATTGAGATGCTCAATTTTAGCTATTTTTTTGCTTGCCTCTGCTTAAAAGTAGGCTGCTATCTGCGTCTTTTTTTTCTTTTGTTACTTCCTGTCCGCTTCTGTTCTCCTTGGTGTTCGTGTAGCATAGATTCTACTTCTGAAGCATCGTATCCTATCTGAAAATCACCACTGCTTTGCCCATTGGAGAGCATGAAAGAGAGTGCTTTTTTGATGAAAGTACCCTGATCCATATGAGCAAGAGACTGTAACGCTTTGTCAATATGTGGATGGATGGCTGTCTCCTCAAGTTTTTGCATCATAAAGTCAATTGATTCTTGCGAGAGGCTACCATCTCCTACCACCAGTGTGTCCAATCTCATCTCGGCACCCACTTCTTTCTGTATGCGCTGAAGCTCACGAAACTCCTCGGTGCTTACCAATGTGATGGCTTGTCCTGACTTTCCTGCTCTGCCTGTACGACCAATGCGATGTACATAGCTCTGTGGGTCAAAAGGGATGTGGTAGTTGAAGACATGGGTGACATCTTTGACATCCAATCCTCTGGCTGCCACATCGGTGGCTACGAGGATCTTTGTCTGTGCCCTACGATAGGACTTGATCACTGCCTCTCTGTCCATTTGCTCCATATCACCATGTAGTCCACTAGCCGCAAAACCCATCGCCTGGAGATGTTCGGAGAGTCTATCCACTTCACGCTTCATGCGACAGAAGATCAGACATTTGTTGAAGTCTTCTGCTTCAAGAAGCTGTACGATCGTCTCGTCCCTTTGACTTTCGTTAATCACGAAATAGCGCTGGTCAATGATGTTGTTGGTGGTTGCTTCATCCCCTACGACGGAGATAAACTCTGGTTGATAGAGTATCTGGTCTGCCAGCTGCTTGATCGGTGTGGGCATGGTTGCGGAGAAGAGCAGTGTCTGACGGTTTTGGGGGATATACTCAAAGATCTCTTTGATCTCATCCAGAAATCCCATATCCAGCATCTCGTCCGCTTCATCCAGTACCACGATTTCTGGATTGAAGACTTCAATCTTGCCTTTGCGGTAGAGATCCTTGAGTCTGCCAGGTGTGGCGACTACGATTTGTACCCCTTTGTGTATCAAAGCAATCTGCCTGCCATATCCCACGCCGCCATAGACTGTCAGTGTGCGTATACCTGCGAAGCGACCCAGGTGATAGAGTTCGTCACTCACTTGCGTGGCCAGCTCTCTGGTTGGTGTGATAACCAGTGCTCTCTCTATCTGTCCTTTGGCGATCATGTCCATCATTGGCAGTCCAAACGCTGCGGTCTTGCCTGTGCCGGTATGCGCTTGTCCTACCAGATCATTGCCTGCTGCAATAATGGGTATCGCCTCTTTTTGTATGGGGCTTGGCTCTTTGAAGCCTGCGATTTTTACGCCTTTGGCGATATCACGGTGAAAATCAAAATCCTGAAATGTCATAGGTGTGCCTTAAAAATAAATTAGGTTGGCAAGATACAGAAAAATCCATGTACATATCACGCTGTGATAGTGGTGCATAAATCCAAAATACGGTGCAAACCCGTAGGTTCAAAATGCTTTGAACTCAAGAGAGTTTCTCGTGAGAAACTCTATGAATACACGGCGTTATAAATTTTACTTTATAGTATCATAAGTAAAATGATACCAAAAAATATCCTATAGATACCAAAGGGCACAAAAGAGAAGCGTTGAATAAAGACCAAAAAGAGCTTTACGGTAACATAGGCTACCACAAAAGCCACGAGAAACCCGATGACAAAAGCAGCAATATTGGCGCCGGCAAAGTCTTGATAGTGCTTGAGCAGTGAATAGAGAGAGACCGCTCCCATCACAGGAATTGCCAGCAGAAAGGAGAAATCCGAAGAGGCCTTGCGATCCAGACCACTCAACAGTCCTCCTATGATCGTCGCACCCGAACGGCTGGTGCCGGGGACGATGGCAAAGATCTGAGCGATACCAACCCAGAGTGCTTGCTTCCAGTTGACCCCTTCTGCTTCGGTGACCTGCTGAGGCGTTTCTTTGTAGAAATACTCTACGACAAGAAATACAACCCCCCCGATAATAAACATATAGGCTACTGTCTTGCTGTTGAACAGCACATCTACATAATCCTTGACCAGAAACCCAGCGATGGCAAAGGGAACAAATGCCAGCATAAGCTTGGCCCAAAGGTCAATCTTTTTGGGACTGAGTTTTTCTCTGTAGATGAGCATTACCGCCAGTATGGCGGCAAACTGTATGATGATTTCATAGGCATTAACCACTGCACTCTGGGGGATACCTAGAAACTTGCCTGCTACGATCATGTGCCCTGTCGAAGAGATGGGAAGAAACTCTGTAAATCCCTCGATGATACCGATGATAATCGCTTGAATACTATTCATTGTGTCGTCCTTTTAAACCATAGTTGAGAAGTAGCTCTTGTCTTTTGCCATGAGCACGGTTGGCGCACCATGGTCTTCTACACTGCCTTCTTCGAGTACATAGATATATTCGGCATGCTGTATGGTGCTGAGTCTGTGTGCGATAGTGATGACAGTTTTGGGTGCCAAGTAGCTATGCAGATCGGCAAAGAGCCTGGCCTCGGTATGTACATCCAGTGCTGAAGTGGACTCATCAAAGACCACGATCTGCGGATCGATCAACACCATTCGTGCGATCGCTATCCGCTGTCGTTGCCCACCACTGAGCTTGATACCATCTTTGCCTACGACAGTATTCAGTCCCTTTTCCAGTCCTTCGATGACCACGCTGAGCTGTGCCACATTGATGGCATTTTCAATCTCAGCTTTACTATAGTGCTCTCCCAGTGTCAGATTGAAATAGAGAGTGTCATTGAAGAGCTTGGGGTGTTGCAACACCATGTGGGCATGCCTGCGAATCGTTGTCAGATCTATGCTGTCATGGGCGATGCCGTCATAGCGCATACTCCCTTCTTCAAGAGGGTAAAATCCTACGAGAAGATTGGCAAGTGTTGTCTTTCCTGAGCCGCTGGCACCGACGATAGCGACCTTTTGAGCCTTTTTAATATGAAGATTTATATTTTTTAATATCTTTTTATTCTTGCTGTAGCCAAAACTGAGGTTTTCTGCCTCAATGCCTATGGACACCTTCTCCGTAAAAGGATCTTTGTCTGCTCTGTTTTTGGGCTCCTGCTCCATCGCAAAGATCGTATTGATCCGCTTGCAAGCAGCACGGGCATTGGCAAGGGCATACTGGAAGTTGATGATATCCTGCGTGGGTGTCATCATAATCCAGAGATAGCCAAAGATCGCCAGCATCAGACCTACACTAAGGTCACTGTAAGCCACTGCCAGTATGCTCACCGCACGGAAGACCTCATAGCCACTCAAAAAGATTAAAAAGGAGAGTCGAATCGCCCTGTCACTCCGCCAGCCAAAGCGTACGGAGGTCTCTTTGAGCTCCTCTGCGCGTATCTCTACCCTGTCGAAAAAATAGTGTTCTTTGTTGGCTGCCTTGATCTGATGGAAGAGCTCCAGCGTCTCTCCAAGCGTGGACTGAAAAAGCTCCGTAGCAGCATTTTCCTGGCGTTTCAGTTTACCAACATTGCGTGCTAGATTGGTGGTGAAGAAGACCACGATAGGATTGGTCACAAGAATAAAGATTGCCAGTTTCCAGTGGATCATCAGTAGTATGACCGCTGTGAACAGTAGTGTCAGAATCGAGATGA